>JAFGON010000001.1 GCA_016926475.1 candidate division WOR-3 bacterium
ATGACCAGCCAATACCTCGAAAAGCCAGAAAAATACAATGAAATGACAAAGATGATGGAGACGGTTTTAAAAATGCTGATAGACAATTCCAGAGAATCCGCGGTCTATGAAATCACAGAAGGCTTGAACGACAATTCTCCCAAAAGTAGCATCAGAACAGAAATTGCCCTTCACTACCTTCTCAACGGGAAAAAAAATGAAGCTCTCGAGTTGGTAAAAAATATAGATAACGACATAGAGAGGGATGATTCTATATCCAAGCTCTCCGAAAGAATCGCTCTCATGGCAGACCATGAAGAAGCCAAGGGTATAATCGACGAAATATCGCAGTCCTGGCTGAAAAAAGACACTATATCCCAGATTTCGGTTAAATTCGCAGAGAGAAGAGACTACAAAAACGCTATGTTTTATGCCGCCATGTCAGGTGATTTAATGACACAATCTCTGTTGTTGTGCAAGATCGCACTATCTGCGAGGAGAGACGGCAACATACAGGATTACGAAAATATTTTCGGGAGGGCTCTGGATATTGTGAGAAATTTTACCGATGAAAAAAGCAAATCGAGAGCGTTATCGGAGATATCATCAAATCTCTTAAAACACAATCTTTTCGACAGGGCTCTTGAGATCTCAGAGACTGTGTCCGACCTCTTTGAAAAGTTTCAGATCTTCGTCATTCTTGAAAAGCACCTTTTCGAAAACGGGTACAGGGAGAAAGCTTCAGAATTTTTAAATCACATCTATGGACTTTTGGATTCAATGGAAAATGACGAAGAAAAGTCTGAAGCGTTCATATCTCTCGTCCCGACTTTGGTTAAAAGGGGGAAACAGGATTCTGCCGAAAAGATTTGCTCTGAAATATTAGATGATGACAAAAAATCGCGCCTTCTCGCTCTGATAGCGATTGAGAAGATCAAGAACAACAACGAGAAGGATTTCGCGAGAATTCTCGTCAAAGCTTTTGAAACCATAGACAAAATACAAAACAAAGAAAGGCGTCGGAAGGCTCTGGAAGATATATTTCTTATGTGTTTTTTGGAAAACTCTTTCGAGGGTCTGAAATGCTTTTTGAAGACGTTTTATATGACTCCTGAAATGAGGGAGGATTCAGTTAAAGCTTTGCACAGAACAATGTTGTGCTCGCCCTTGGAAAATAGAAGGGATTCGCTTTCTCTTCTCGACTTGTATTACGGAACTTATCCTATTTTGGCGGCTAAATACTGCATTCTATCGCTGATTGGAGAAGGAAGTCTGAACCTGGCGACTGAGATTATCGAAAATCTCCCCAAATAAACGCCCTTAAGATATTAGGTCAGACTCTGTGTCTATCCAAAATATTGTTCCAAGTGTTAGAGATCACTATTGAAGTCAATTCAAGATCTACTTGTGTGAAGGGTGGAGTCTGTTTGTTGTGAATCGATATTATGCCTATGATTTCGTCTTTTTCGTCGAAAAGAGGGTGCGCCATTATGGATCCGTTTTTATAGTGCTGCCAACCGCTTGAAATGAAATCTTTTTCTTTGGAGATATCGTTTATAAGAACGGGAGTTTTAGAGGAGAGAACCCTCTCGAAAATCGATCCTTCTCTGAGGGGAAAGGGAATTTTTTCAGGGGTATGTCCTTTGTCAATTGAGCCGAGAAGAACCAACCCTCCTTCTTTTACCAAAAAAATGCTGCCTCCGTCAGCTATCATTTTGTCTGCTATTTCCGAGAGAATATCTTTTCCAATTTCGTTGAGTTTGGAACGGAGAATCACTTTTTTGGATGTTTTGACTATTTCCTTGAGTTTGATGTTGATGTTTTCGAGTTCTTGGTTTTTGGATTTGAGTTGCTCGATGAAATTCCTTCTCTCTGTGACGTCTCTGATTATCGCCTGTAAAATATCTTCTCCGCCTATGAAAATCCTGTTAAGGCAGACCTCGCAGTATATTTTTGAACCGTCTTTTTTTAAAAAAAGCCAATCGAATTTTTTTGTGGTGTCTTTGAAACTCTGATCGAGAATTTTTTTTACTGCCTCCCGCGAATTTTCTCCATCGGGTTGCGTCTGGGGTGAAAAATCCGAGAGAAGATATCCGATTATTTCGTCTTTTTCTCTTCCAAAAATTTTACAAGCTTGTTCATTGCAGTCTATTATTATGTCGACCATGTGAAGAAGACCGTCGGGAAGAGACTCGAAAAGAGTCCTGTATTTCTTCTCGTTTTCCCAGAGCGCGCTTTCAGAGAGTTTTGATTCTTCCCTGAAATTTTCGAGCTCTTCGATTCTTTTTTCCAGTTCCGAAATTTTTTTGTCTTTCATCTTTCAATCTTTTTTAGGGGGGATACTCTCCCCCCTTGTTTTAATCTATCTTTACCAGCCTTATACTTCTCGTCTCTTTTGAAGAGGTCAAATTGACAATGTAGGATCCGCTCGGAAGAAGATTTCCCCAATCGTCTCTGCCGTCGAAATTCACGCTTTTCACGCCGGGCATCTGGTGGGAATCAACAAGGGATCTGACTTGTCTTCCGCTTATGTCGAAGACGCTGATTTTGGCGTGACCTTCGTAGGGAAGCACGAAATGTATTGAACAATTTTGTTTGAAGACAGGGCTGGAAGAGTAAAATCTGAGGGTGGATACATCCATTCCGTTGCCGATTTCCTCTTCGACTCCGGTCGTCAAATTGACGACGATTGCTCTCATGAAATAGGTCTCATTCCAGGAAGACCATCCTCCTTCATAGTCCCATGCCCTTCCGTTGTCGTTTGGATCGTATCCGAAAACCGGGTAGTTCGTTCCGTCATATATCATGCCTACGACGAAATTCGTGTTTGATGAATACTGGATGTTGTATGAGGAGATGTTCCAGAGGTTCCATTGATTGTCGACTCCGCCTGTCGCGTTCCAAGAACCCGCTTCGCTGCCGGGCTGGCTTCCACCCCAGTTCCAGACCTTGAGGTTGAAGTTGTTGTTCCCTCCGGCATTGCTCCTTAAGTATATCTTCACGTATATGATTTTGTATGAGCCCCTTGTCGCGGGCATTGTCATCCTGTTTGCTGACCCCGCTCCTGCCCCAGACCAATAATATCCGTCCGTGGCAGTTCCGTCATCGTAGATCAGCTCGGTGGTGTCACCGCCGGGGCCTCCTCCTCCCTGCAGGGCGGCTTGTGCGTTTATCCTGCCCGCGCCCATGTAACCGCTGTTGTAGTAAGAGCAACTCGGCATCGGATCGCAGGAATTGAAGAGTCTTGTCTTGATCTGGGAGTTTGTCTCGGAAGAAAACTCGCACCTTACGAGAGTCGCGAGCCCCGCAGTGACAGGGCAAGCCATAGAAGTTCCGTCCATGTAAGAATATCC
>JAFGON010000002.1 GCA_016926475.1 candidate division WOR-3 bacterium
GAAAATTCACTTAAAGAGATCGCCTGTGGAAATTACAGACTCGAGAAAAGAATAAAATTGAAAATTGAAGGACACCCCGAAGCACTTAACGACATAGTCATTATGCCGGAGATTTCCTTCAGGGTGATCAACCTTCTCATTTTTGTCAACGATCATTTTCTGACGGAAGTTGTTGGAGACGGTGTGATAGTTTCAACACCCACGGGTTCCACAGCTTACTCTCTCTCGGCGGGAGGCCCGATTATCTGCCCTGAAATGGAAGGGCTGGTCATAAACTCGATTTCACCGCATTCTCTGTCTCTCAGACCTATAGTCGTACCATCAAAATCCGAAGTCAAAGTCACCCTGTGCAGTGAATCAGCCATCGTGGCGATAGATGGTCAAAAAGCTGCAAAAATCCATAAAGGAGACCAAATAAAAATAAAGAAATCAGATAACTACACCACTCTTTTAAAACTGACCAGTTTGGATTATTTTTCAACTCTGCGGACTAAACTCAAATTGGGCGATACAAAAATGAGAACTAGTTGCGATGGTTGTAAAAAAAGAGCCCAATGCCCGTTTTTTAACATCGACGATGATTAAGTCAATCAGAATCAAAAATATCGCGACCATAAAAAACGTCGAGATACTGTTTGACAAAGGGCTGAATATAATAACAGGAGAAACCGGCGCGGGTAAGTCGCTGATATTTGACGCTGTATCTCTCGCTTTAGCGCTGGAAACCGGCAGGAGATCCTTTAAAAATTCCGGTTATTCTACAGAGGTTTCATTGATCTTAGAAGACTCCGACGGAAGTGTAAACGTCGTCGAAGTCAAGTTGCCGAAAAAAGGAAAAATCGAAAGAGCTTTAAATGGAAAGCCTCTCCAGGCTGATGATGTCCGTCTTTTTTCGCTGAATTCTGTTATGATGTTCGGACAAAACAAGATGAGCGAACTTCTCGGATCTGAGCATTTTCACGAATATCTCGATTATTTCTCTCAAAACGATTTTCTACTACGCTCTTATGCCGAGTTTTACGAGGAATATAAGAATCTTAATAGGGAACTTTCAAGACTTTTAAGAGAAAAAGAGACTGACGAAGAACGAAAGAAACTGGCCGAATACGAATTGGAAGAATTGAACGGGATCTCCCCCAAGCAAGGAGAATGGGACGAGTTGAATTCGGCCATAAAAAAATTGGAGAATTTCGAGTATATCAAACTCCACCTCAAATCTTGCGAGGAAATAACCGGTTCTTCAGAAAACAGCATGTTCTCACAGATCAAACAACTCAGAAACGAAGTAATCCAGCTCGCGAGAATAGACTCCGCCTACGACGAATTAAACGACCTCGTAAACCAGCTTTCACTCGTCCGAGATGAATTGGATGTTTCACTGTCGAAATTTTCCGACTTTGAATTTGACACGGAGACGCTCTCTTCTCTAAGGGAAAGAAGGGACATCCTTCATAGAGCGATTAAAAAATTCGGTGGTACATTCGAAAACATGATGAAAAGAGCAGATGAATTACGCGATTTTCTTTCCTCGTCTTTCGTGACCGCAGAGAATATAGAAAAGGTTAGACAAACGCTCAAGTCAGTAGAAAAAAAAGTCCTTGAACTGTTGGAAGAAATCAGCAGTAAAAGAAAAATAAACTCCGCTGTATTGACAGAAGAAATTTCGCGTATGTTGGAATCTCTTGGCTTCAAAGAAGCTAGGTTCGATGTACGGGTGGAAGACAAAAAAAAGGGCGAATACAATATAAACGGAATTCTTTTTGACGAGACTGGAAGAGACGATGTAGACTTTCTTTTTTCGGCCAACCCGGACATTTCAATGAAATCCTTGCACAAGGTGGTTTCTGGTGGGGAACTTTCGAGGATAGCTCTCGCCATCCAGACCATAACAATGAAAAAAAGACTTTTGCCCGTAGTAGTGTTCGACGAAATAGATATCGGGATTTCAGGCAAAACCGCCCGAGCCGTGGGAAAATACCTTTCTTTGATGTCCTCTTCCCGTCAAGTGATAGTTATAACTCACCTACCGCAAATAGCTTCCCTCGCAGATCACTACATAGAAGTTCAAAAAAGCGTTTCAGCTAAAAAATCGGAAACTTTCGTACAATACGCCAACGGAAAAGAAGACAGGATAAGAGCTGTGGCATCTCTGGCGAGCGGAAAGGCTTTGACAAAAGAAGCCATGGAATATGCTGAAAGTCTGATCGAATCAAAATGAAAAAAGGGGAAAAAATGGAGCTGATAGCTGTTGAAATCGAAAATCCCAAGGGGTATAACCTCGTGATAGGCTCTTCTCATTTTATTATGACTCCTGAAGATATTGCAGAAGCACTTTTAAAGTCCGTCCCCTCAATCAAATACGGGGTTTCTTTTTGCGAAGCTTCGCCACCCGCTTTGATAAGAACCGAAAGCAACGACGAAGAGCTGGCCGAACTTTCTCGAATCAACGCCATGTCAATCGGAGCGGGTCATTCTTTCATCATATTCGTGAAAGATTGCTTTCCGATAAATTTCATCAATTCCATTAAAAACCTTCCGGAAGTTACATGTGTTTACTGCGCTACGGCAAATCCAGTAAAAGTCTTGGCAGTATCCCTCGGTGATCAAAAGTCTATCATCGGCGTAGCAGACGGAATAAGCCCCAAGGGATTTGAAGGGGACGAAGACAGGATTAAGAGGTTCCAGTTTCTCAGAGACATCGGATACAAACTCGATTTTTGACGAAAAAGCTGTAATTAAACATTTTTACGTTGTACAATAATGGCGATCTAATCCCAAAAGGAGGGAATATGGCTTATGCTTTTTTATATTTGATGGTTTCTTTTACCGTCAACCCAATAATATCAGGAGATTCAAGGGCGTACACCATCAAAGACGAACCAGTTTATTTCTCTTTTGAAGCTCAGACTACCGGCTATCTTTCAATGGTTGTGAAATCCGACGAAAATAACACAGATCTGACAATCACAGCCAGGGGACCAAATACCTTTTTTCTTGACATGACTCCCTCCGTGATTGACATCGACGCAGGAGGCAACACAGGTCTCGAACAGGCTCTTTTCACCATACCTTCCCCAGGCGTGTATTATTTTATCGTCAACCCTTATACACCTCTTAACAATGATCAGCAATTTGTAATGTTTTCATGGTTTCACGAGACGAACAATCTCATAGATTTCACTGAACCTATAATAATCGAAGAAAATTCGATAGAAGACATGCAGAACCTGTCAGGAACGCTTAACACGACAAAACCTTTGGCTGTTTTTCAACCCCGGGGTTACGACGGGGAAAAGAACCTCGCTTTCTTCAGGGTTGAAGCCAGCGAAGATGTGGTTTTCGAACTCTACTCCGAGGACAACTTCGTCTCGTATCTGCTTCAGTCTGATTTAGACATAGAAGGAAACGCCGGCATAGAAGAATTGCTCTACTTCACGGGATCAAAAAAAGCTTTTGCGGTTGTAAAACCCTACTCTTTGAGCGACACAACAGAGATTTTCTTCAACTTGTACTTTGAAGCTCTCCCTCCCGACGATAAGCTGTTGCTATCTTCAAATCAAGCTGTAGACGAAGCTTATATAGACCCTGAGAACAACTCAATGGCTTACATATACGAGCTTACTATACCAGATGATGGATTGTCTGAAGTGAATCTATCTTCTGATGACGCGGACATGGTCTTGATGGCGTTTAGCGAAGATACATTTTACGTCTCCGATTATGATATCGACGGAAACACTGGAGAAGAAAAGTTAATACTCACCGGTGGGGAGTATTTCATGGTCGTCACAAACAACCAAAATTCAAGGCAATACGCCGATTTCACCATTGAAGTCGTCCATCATCAAGATACGGACGCTTCAAGATCTAACGCTATCCCACTTAAACTCGGAATAAGAAACAACGGAGAAATAACCTACGAAAACTTCGACTTCCAGGATTATTACGTTTTCACCGCCGATCAAAAAGCGACATACACAATCGAATCTATGGGTTTGACAGGAGAAGGCGATCTTATAATGTCTCTCGAAAATGAAAATGGCGAATTACTGCAGCAATCTGACATCGACAACAACGGCAATCCGACAAACGAAATATGCACAATCGAACTTGACAGGGGGGATAAAATTTTTGTAAAAGTTTATCCATACGCTGAATACGAAGGTCTATTCACTGATTGTCAGTATTATATCGTTCTCACAATGGAATGAATTGAAAGGGGCAGTAGCTCAGATGGAAGAGCGCCTCCCTCGCACGGAGGAGGCCGGCGGTTCGAATCCGCTCTGCTCCATTAAGTATTTCAAAATATGGGCATTGTCTAATTTAAAAGCGGTCGGCCTTCGCGTAGGATGTGCCGGAGAACCCCGCCAGAGTCGGGAGACAGCAACGGTATCCAGAGCACTCCTGTCGCGAAAAAAGCTGACCGCTTAAAAAAGGAAACACGATGAATGTTGGATACTTGATTCTCGCAAGAAAACTCAGACCTGCGAACTTTGACGACCTCATAGGGCAAAAACACGTGGTAGAGACACTTAAAAACGCTTTGGACAAAGGTAAAATTGCGCAAGCCTATCTTTTTTCGGGTCCAAGGGGCATCGGTAAAACGACAGCGGCGAGGATACTTTCCAAATCTATTAACTGCGAACAGGGCGTTTCTTCCAAACCATGCAACAAATGCACCACCTGCAGGGCGATTTCCGAGTCGAGATTTCAGGATGTTGTAGAAATTGACGGAGCTTCAAACAGGGGAGTGGACGATATACGGTCCATAAGAGAAAACCTTTTGTACACTCCTATGTCTAGGGAGAGAATATACATAATTGATGAGGTTCACATGCTGACAAAAGAAGCTTTTAACGCCCTTTTAAAAACGCTTGAAGAGCCTCCCGCCAATACGCGTTTTATTTTTGCCACAACCGAACCTGAAAAGGTCCCCCAAACTATTATATCCAGGTGTCAGAGATTTGATTTCAAACTTGTCGATGCAAGAACAATTTTCAACTATTTGAAAACGGTGTGCGAAAATGAAAACATAGACATCTCGGATAGAGCTCTAGAAGTCATAGTTCGAAAAGCGCAGGGATCTGTTCGTGATTCTTTAAGTTTACTCGATCAGCTATCTGTATACAGAGAAATCGACGAGAAAAAAGCCAGAGAAGTTTTGGGGGAAGTCGATTTTTCTGAGATAGAAAAGATTATCACCGCGATTTCAGAAAATGATCCAAAAGCGGCCATGATTGCTTGCGATAAAATAATTGAAGAAGGCTACCAACCCACGGATATAGCTCATTCAGTGGCAATCGCCCTTTTCGAATCTTTAAAGAAAGACTCTCCTCTTCAGAGCATCTCTTCCAAACTCGGTATTGACAGAACGTTGAGGACTCTCGAACTTCTTTCAAATTTTCTGAACAGAAATTCAAAACTGTCCCCTGTTGTGAGTCTTGAAATTCTCTTTGCCAGGATTTCAAGAATGGTCGACACAAAAGATATAAAAGACCTGATTTTCGGAATTGAAAACAGCAGAATTGAAAACAAAAATGAGAATTCGAAACCTCGGCATGATGCACAAAAGATAAAATCACATGACAAAGACGAAAGCTTTCAAAATTTTTTATCAAACGTCGGTTCTGACAGTAAAGTTATATACCACTATCTTACAAATTCCAGTGCTGAAGTTTCAGGTGATACTCTTATAATTCAGTTGCCAAATTCCGGTTA
>JAFGON010000003.1 GCA_016926475.1 candidate division WOR-3 bacterium
GTTTCTCAGAAATTGGTTCCGGCTCAAGGTGAAATAGTCCGCAGTGCCAAATCTGTCGGGACTTGTTTTGGAATACCAGGTTAAAATTTTAAAATTTCTTTGGAGGAAAAAAAATGGAAAAATTGACGAAAGAGACTTTTAAAGAAAAAATTTTCAATTACGAAAACGACGGAGATATGGTTTTATTAAACCCTTTGCCTTGTATAATCGACTTTTACGCTGATTGGTGCGGTCCCTGCAAAATGGTTCACCCGATACTTGAAGAACTCTCCAGAGAGTATGATGGTAAAATCAACATTTATTCTGTCGACACGGAAGACCAACCTGAACTGGCATCGGTTTTCGGAATTCAGAGCATACCCAGCATTCTTTTTGTTCCCAAGGGTGAAAAACCCCAAATGGCTGTTGGAGCTCTGCCGAAAAAAACTTTCCATCAAGCTATTAAAGAAGTTCTCAAGGTAGATGCCGCTTAAAAAAGTTCTCGGAGTAGATCTTCACGGAACGTTGCTGGACAAGTTTTGGAAGATTGACTCCGGAATCGCCCTTAAAATTTCCAAAATTCTTTTCGATTTGAAAAGGGATTTCAGAATTTACGTCTGTTCAGGAAACGATCTAGAATTTGCCAAAGAACATATACCGGCTGAAATATTCGAGAACACCGACGGTTTGATTCTTGAGACAGGATGCGTTTACAGCGATGGAAAAACGGAAAAAATACTCGTTGAAGAAAAACTCGTAAAAGCCGCCAAAGATCTTGAGCTCAGGCTCAGAAGAGCCCAGCTAAAAGGGGTTAAGTATTTTGCCCGAAGACTCTGCACCGTGAGTCTGTTCACGCGGGATGAATTTTCAGGAGAAGACCCGGAGTGTGTTTTCGACCAAATCTGCGAATTTCTCGATAAAGAAGAGGAAAAACTTTTTTACGCGACGCATTCCGATGTCGCCGTTGATGTTGTCCCTGAGGGTTACGACAAATTCACGGGTTTGGAAACCGTAGCCCGGGGCCGTGAAGTTTTTGCCATCGCCGATTCTTACAACGATGTCACCCTTCTTGAAAAGTCTGATTATTCGTTCGCGCCCAAAAATCTTTCCCCAAAAGCATTGAGAATTCTAGAAGGCAGAAAAAAAATTTCTTTTCTGACGAAAACTCTGGAAAAAGGAGTACTTTACACAAGCGGAAAGTATTACGGAGATGGGGTGTCGGAAATCCTCGAAACCATTCTGCTCTATTCCAAAAATTCCTGAAGATTTTTTTTCATGGTTTTTTTACAGTATCCGTCTATAGTTTTAAAATACAGTTTGCCCGGAAAGAAGAAAAAATTTTTGTCTACAATGAAAGCCGAACGGGCTTCGTTTTTCACCACAAAGTCAAAAGGATTGATCTCTTTTCCCGATGAATCACAGACCAAACCACCCGCTTCTTTGTAAGCCAGTGTCGAGCATGACAAATCGAGGATGTCTATGTTTTTGCCGGCGTAAAAAGCATAAGGTGGTAGCTCCTTCAGGAGAGGATAAAATTCAGCCTTTTCGAATGAAGTGTTCAAGAGAAGCGCTAGAAATGTTCCTGTGAAACTTCCAGGGTTGAATGAGTTACGCTGCAGAAAATCATTGAGTTTTCTTCCCGATTCCCCCATTACAGTGCTTATTCTGCCGACATCGTTCTCGTTAAAAGCTTTATCTGAATTAATTCTGATTTCGGTATTATTGAAAAGTGTTTTTTTGCCTTTTCCGGTGATTATACAGGAATCTTCTCCTAAACAGGGAAAATGCATAATGCCGAAAAACGGATCAGTGTTTTTTAGGACGCACAGGGATACCGCCCAAAGTTTTGACTTTTTTGACCTATCTTTTGTCCAATCGGCGTAGTTCTTTGTTCCGTCTATGGGGTCAATCAGAAGAGTATATTTCTCGATTTTACACCAGCTTAAAAAGGCATTTTTTGGATAAAATGAAGAAATTTCTTCGGCTATAACGTCCATTTTTCCTGGGTACTCTTTTGAGATTTCACTGATAAGGTAGTCTTGAACTGCCAGATCAGCTTCCGTGACAACGGATTTTTCTTCGAAGAAAGATTTTTCTGCGTCAAGAGCCGTGTCCATGCTCTTTTGTTTTACTGAAAGGTTTTCCCCGTATTGAAGGGCAATCTTTCCGGCTTTTTTCACAATAGAAACTATTTTTTCCAATTCAGAAACTTGCATTTTAACTTTTCTTTCTTATAATTGTATTTTAACCTTGAAACAAGGCAAGAGATTTCTGTTTACACTAAATCATCTATGAGCGAAAAAAAAGTAAAAGTAGGAGACACAATCTGTGGCGAAAAGGGTATTTTCGTCATTGCCGGTCCTTGTGTGATAGAGGACGAAAAAATTGCTTTCAAAACAGCTGAAATTCTGAAACGGGCATGTTTCAATCTCGGGGTAGGGCTCATTTATAAATCGTCTTTTAGCAAGGACAACAGAAGTTCTTCCGAGAATTACAGAGGGCCGGGGCTGGAGAACGGCCTCCAAATTCTGAAAAAGGTAAGGGAGGAATTCGATGTCCCCGTTACTTCGGACATTCATTCCGCTGAACAGGCGCTTCCGGCCTCGGAAGTTTTGGACCTTTTGCAAATTCCGGCTTATCTATGCATGCAGACTTCGATCGTCGAAGCGGTCGCGAGAACCAGCAAACCAATGAACATAAAACACGGTCAATTCATAGCTCCGGAAAACATGAAATTCCCTGTGGAAAAAGCGCAAAACGCAGGAAATTACGAAATCATGCTGACCGAGAGAGGTTATACCTTTGGTTACAACGATTTGATCGTTGACCCGAGAAGTTTTTTCGAGTTGAACAAAATTGGATATCCTGTTATTTTTGATGTCACTCACAGCGTCAGGAGGTACGGTATTCCTAGCGCTAACCCGTTGGGGGGGAAAAGACAGTATATGCAAACCCTGGCGAGAGCCGCTACCGCTTCTGGTATCGACGGACTATTCGTTGAAGTCCATCCCAGCCCGGAAAAGGCTTTGTGCGATTCTTCGAGCCAGCTCAACGTGTTTGAATTTGAAGAATTTATCAAACCATTGATAGAAATACACAATTTGATTAAAGGCGGATTAAAATGAGAATTTTTCTTGACTCTGTAGATTTCAAAGAGATTGAAGATGCTTTCGGCTTGGGAATTTTAAAGGGGTTGACCACTACTCCAACTTTTATGCACAGAAAAGGAATAACTGATATAAACAGCGCGATAGTTAAACTTTCCGGCATGGTCCCTGAGCTTCACGTCGAAGCCCTTGGAAAAACAAGCGACGAGATAATAGAAAAAGCGCACGAACTTCTCTCTTTGCCACTGAGCAGAAAACCGGTTTTCAAGATACCAATTTCAAACCACTCCATAAAAGCTTGCACGAGGCTCGTATCCGAGGGCAATACGGTAAACATTCATCTGGTATACACTCTCAACCAAGGCTATTTGGCAATGGAAGCCGGAGCTTCTTATGTATGCCCTCTTGTGGGGAGGCTTCACGACCAGGGGCACGACGCTGTTAGCCTCGTCGCCGACCTCGTCGAAACAACCGAGAAATACGGATATGATACCCAAATAATGGTTTCGTCCGTCAGGCACGCTGAACACGTAAGGCAGGCTCTTCTAGCAGGGGCACACGTATGCACTGTGCCTTATTCGGTTCTCATGAGCCTCAGCGAAAATTCACTCACTTCAGCCGGGACGAGTAAATTTTACGAACATACCAAGTTGATGACTTTAAAAGTAAAAGACGTAATAAGGGATTACAATCCCATCTGCAAAAAATCCGACATGCTGGTAGATGCACTTGTGAAAATGACTGAATCGCGATTGGGAGCGATATCGGTTGTGGGTGAAGACGGAAAACTTCTCGGCATATTCACAGACGGCGACCTGAGAAGAATGATCAAGGAAAAGGATAAATCCGTAGTCAACTGTAAAATGTCCGATTTTAACTACACCAAACCCGCGACTATATCAGCTAATGCGTTGCTTTACGAAGCCGTCAACTTCTTTTCAACACATGAATTCGACAATCTCATAGTCGTGGAGAATGAACTGCCTGCGGGAATTCTTGACATACAAGATCTGGTCAAACTCGGACTCATAGGTTAAGAATCAAACCGGAGTCAGTTTAAAAACAGCAGATCTTCGTCCAAGACGCTGTCTGAAGGCATTTGGAAAAAGAAATTTTTATTTATCAGAGGTGAAATAAATTCAGCCCATCTGTCGAATCCTTCCTGGGACAGGTGAACTCCGTCGTATGAGTATTCCGTTTTCAGGTTTCCCGCGGAATCTTTGAATTCTGAATTGAGATCGACGTATCTAATGAAATAGAAAAATGATTTATTGTCGACAATTATTTTCAGCAAATTGTTAAGTGAATCTATGTGAGGATTTAAAGAGGAATAATTTCCGGAAGTTGGCAGAACACTCTGCACGTAGAGTTCTGCCATGGGAAAACTGTCGAATATAGCTTGTACAACCTCTTCGTACCCCAAAGCCAAATTTTGAACAGACCTTGAACCGATGTCATTGACCCCGATCATTAAGAATATTGACGCCGGGGCGAGATCATAACACGATTCTTTGAGCCTTTTGGACACTCCTGCGTAATCGCCTATGCCGATTTGGTCTCCGACTATTCCCCTGTTATAGATCAACATACCGGGAAAATACTTCTCCAGGTCAAAGCCCTGGGTTATTGAATTGCCTATGAAAACTATCCCTCCCGGGAAAGCGTTTTGGTTTTGGTCTCTGAATAACTCTAAACGGGCTTGGTAGTTTTCGTAAAAAGTTTCGTTGAAATATTTAACGTTGTTCTCGTCCACATAAAAACCCTCGATTGCTAACAAGGCGGTTAATAACCGTATTACTTGACAAGCCATTTTTTAACTTCTGGCGCGAGAGAGGCGAATTTTTTGGCGAGTTCGGATATTTGGGTTACGAGCTTTTTGTCAGAACCATTTTCTGCCCTGAAACGTTTGAAAGACAATTCCGAAGCGGTCTGTAAAAATTCCCCCAATTTCTTGTTTTCTTTTTTTCCTCCATTCTTCAGAGCTTTTAAACGAGCCGATGAACGCCTGTAAGTGGAGATTATCATTGACAAATTCTCTTTGCTTATAAGACCTGATGAAACTTCGGGGGAAAGGTACTTTTCTATCCGCTTTCCCTCTTTTTTATGTATTAGGGTCAAAACGACAAGCAGAAGCACGAGCCCACCGAAATTGAAGAAAAAGTCGACGAATATGGAGAGGCAATACGTATGAGGCACGAGAATTGTGCAGGTGTTGTGAAGGCTGTGCAAGAAAACAGCCGCAAACCATGAAGTCAAAACAACCAAAAAACCTTTGATTTTATTTCTCGACAAAAGAGCCCAGCCCCAAGCAAAGCCGATAATAGATGTCCAAAACGCGTGGTTGGAACCGAACAAAAAGCTTCTCAAAAAAACGTTGAAATATCCTTGGGCTATGCCGTTTTCAAGCGTTTTAATAAAGTACAAAACGTCTTCGGTGAGAGCAAATCCGAAGCCGCTCATCGCCCCGTAAATAGCGCCGTCGAGTTCGTCGTCTATGTTTTTTCTGAAAAATAAAAAAAGTAAAAAAAGAAAAATACCTTTGACGAATTCTTCTACGATCGGAGCTATGACGCTTACGGAAAAAAAAGATTGCGCCAGATCAGACTTTCCATTGAGCTGAAGAGGTTGGGAAAATATTATCTCCAAAATAATTGAAAAAACAACCGCGGGGATAAGTCCCCAAAAAAAAGCAAAAGCGAGAAGAGGAATAGGTTCCTTTTCGTATCTGTCAAACCACCTGAGAAAAATAACAAGGACGGCAGTTGAAAATATTATCCCAAGAAGGCCGAATAAAAAGTAAAGAATCATTTGCCCTTGAAAACAATGTTTTTGTGGAATCGCCAAACTACCAGCATGAACGATTATACACTCTATTCAAAGATTTTTGTATGGAAATCAAACAAAACAAGCAGGTTTTTATTGTCTCTAATACGTGATAATATCAATCAAAAAAATTATTTAGGAGCTGCACTTGACCCAAAAAATCAGCGAACTCAGTTTTTCAAAAAAGTTTTTATTTTTCACGCTTCTTTTTTTGGTTGTCGTCATAACTTATTCTCCATCTTTGTTCAACGGCCTCTGTTACGACGACATAACCCTGATTGAAAAAAACGCTCTTGTGAAAAATTTCGACATCCGAGGAATATTTTCAAAAGATCTTTTCAACATCACTCGAGGTGAATCGCCTTACTACAGACCTTTGATCCCTCTAGTATTCGCTATTGAAAATTTGATTTGGAGCACCAAGTGGGGTTTTTATCATTTAGACAATATTGTTCTGCACTTCTTGGCTTCACTTTTGGTTTACAAACTCGTGAAGAGAATATTGTCTTTAGACATGAAATCAAATAATTACAAACTTTTCAAAACAAAAAAGCCTAAAGATGAAAAGAGTGTTTTCTTCTGGTCTATCAGCTCAGCCTTTTTTTTCGCCCTTCATCCTGCGAACTCGCAAACTGTCTATTGGCTTTCCGCCAGAGGGGACCTTTTTGTGACATTGGCTGTTTTGACTGGTTGCGTTTGGATTGGAAAAAAAAGCAAATGGGCATATTTAATTTTGCCTGTGTCGTTTTTTCTGGCGTTATTCAGCAAAGAGACTGGTGTTCTGTTCTTGCTTGTGCTGGCCCTTTATTATTTTTTGTTTTTGAGAGATAAAATTACCGTTCAAAAAGTCCTGTTTTACGCTCTTTCAGTTTTACCGGTGTTTTTGTTGTATTTGTTTCTGAGAAAAATGGCGGTTTCCGTTTCGCCTTTCACACCGGTGGACGAAAGTTTTTGGACAAGAGATGACGGGTTGTTGAAGCTTTACATGACGATTCCGTCAATTTTGGGGTATTATGTTTTCAGAACCATATTCCCCTATTTTTTGAATTTCGAAACAGGAATAAACCTTTTCAGATCAGCTCTGGACGTGCAGTTTATTTTCGGACTTATCTGTGCCGTATTTTCTTTTGCCGCGCTGTATTTTTATAGAAAGAACAGACTTTTTTTATGGGGCTTTTTGTTTTGGTTTCTTCCCCTGCTGCCGGTTATGAATTTCATTCCGATGTTCGAATCAGGGATGGAACACTACCTTTACCTGCCTGTTGCGGGTTTATCGATTTTGCCGCTTTTTGTTTTCTTTAAGAGCAAATTGACAAAAGCGGTTTGGATTTTGTTGCTGATTTCTTTCTCATTGACTGTTTATTTGAGAGGTTCCGCGTGGAAAAACAACCTTACACTTTTCACGGATTCTTCGAAAAAGACGGGAGAAAATTGCAAACAAGGATGGATAAGATCGCGAAACAATCTCGGCACAGCGTATCTCGATTTGGCGATCGGCGGTTTTGATTTCGAAGTTAATGTTAAAAAAGCTGACTCGCTTTACAGCGAAATTACAGACGCTTATCCTGATTACGGGGGGGCTTATATAGGGAGGGGAGATGTTGCTTACGTTTCACTGGATTATCAGAAAGCCATACAGTTTTATTCCAGAGCTCTTGAAATATACCCGAGAAATTATTTTTTGATGAATAAACTGGGGATAGTCCATTCTTGTCTCGGGGACTATTCACAAGCCGAAAAGATGTTCGGGAATGCGCTGGAAATAAACCCCGGGTATGTTGATCCGAAAGTAAACCTCGCGAAGATATTTTTCATCAGAGGTCAAGTCCAAGCAGCTTCGGAACTTTTGGATGGCCTGCCTGAAACCCCTTCAACCGAGGGTTTGGTGAAGTCGTTGAAGCTATCGATATCCGCTTCGCAGGGTTTTATTGATCGAGACGCGGATTCTGAAGACCTCATAACGGCTGTTGAAATATTGGCAGAAGCGGGGATGTCAGAAGAAAAATTAGCTCTTGCTGAAGTCATCCACCAGAGATTTCCATCCGATTCCGACGCGCTCTATAACCTTTCACTGATTTACCTTTCGGATATGGAAGATTTCGAATCGGGTCTTGAAAAACTTCGACAAGGTGATTCGCAGTTTCCCGCAGACTACAGGTTTAAACGGGAACTCGCAGTCTTTTACGTTATCAGAGGCGACAGCGTCAGTGCGGCTTATTACTTTGGCAGAGTGCTCGAACTGAGCCCTGAGAATCCTGAAGCTGAAAGAATGAAGGATTTTATAGAAAAGGTAAAAAATTGATTTCGAGTTTCTACGGAGGTAATTGCGCTCGAAATTATTGACAACTGATATAATTTTTGTGCATGAAAGTGAAATATTCAAAGTCAGCAAATTAAAAGTTAAATGATTTGATCCGTGAAATCTCACGCGAATACAGGCGTCACAAGAAACGGATTATGCAAAGGTTCACAGGAATAAGGACACGAAATTTTAATAGGGATAGGTTGAGAATTGCATAAAGAGGTTCAAGTATGACAAGATTCTCGCATGCGATAACCCAGACTAATTCACTTAAACACCCCCCTTTTCAATTCTGACTGTTTTTGGATTTTTAACAAAAAATCAACCCCGCCGTTTTTTCTTTCCGCTCTGAATACTTCTGTGCGGTATCCCTTGTTTTTCAACTCCGAACAAAGATCAACGACTTCATCTGGGCTGAAACTGTGGCAGTAACGTCTTTCCTTCTCTCCATTCCAGCTCAAAAGAAAGTCGTTCCGGGAGTCTTCCAAAGGGGTCTTTTTGCCTTTTGAAATGTTTTCAAAGTTCCAGAGTGAGACGACAGCTAAACCCTCATGTTCGAGAATTTTGCAAAGAGAGACCAGAAAATCCAGTCTTCTTTCAGGAATATGGTGAAGCAAGCCCAAAGCGAGGACAATGTTGAAATATTCTTTGAAATTCCCTATGTAATCAGAGCTGATAGGCGATTTTTGAAAAGAAACGCCATTAGAGCTTTTGAAATTTTCACGGGCGATTCGAAGCATTTCTTCGCTTTGGTCTATTCCGAGATATTTGATCCTGTAATATGGAAATTTTTTCGAAAAATAATCCAAAAACCTGCCGTTACCGCATCCTAGATCGAGGATGGAAAGGCGCGTCTTTTTACTGCTAAAATCATCGAAAATCAGATTCCACGCCGGATCGCTGAAACGTCTTGAAAAAGAAAACGACATTGAATTCTCTTCGTAGAATTTTTTGTTTAAATCAGCGCAATTTTTTATTTCATCTGGCTTCATAAGAAAAACTTGACTGTCATGTTAAAATACTCGGATGACCATACAAAAATATCACGTAAATCTCGACGATTCAAATCTTTATTCAGCGGTTTTGTCCCTGAAAAACATGAAGAATCCCAAGGATACTGATGTGAGAAAAATACTGAGGAAATATCCAAAGCAAGGGCGAGGATTTTTTGCCAAAGCAGAGATCTTTAAACTTTACAGAAAACTGGCACTTGAAGGGAGCATAGAAAGAAACGCAGCCCTGGAGAAGATACTCGTCACGAAGCCAACCAGATCTTCATCCGGTATTTCCGCCGTCACTGTAATGACAAAACCTTTTCCGTGCCCTGGAAAGTGCCTGTTTTGCCCCGAAGAAAAGGGAATGCCAAAAAGTTATATATCGAGCGAGCCTGGATCGATGAGGGCGAAACAAAGCAATTTTGACCCTCATGGGCAGGTTTTGAGCCGACTCACCGCATTAAGCGAGACGGGGCACAACACCGGAAAATCAGAGATTATTGTACTTGGGGGCAGTTTCAGTTCTTATGAGAAGAGATACAGAATAGATTTCACGACAGGAATTTATGAAGCCCTTAACGAATTCAAGACCAATGAGGGGTTGCAAGAATCCCATGCTAATGAGCAAAACAAGCTCCGAGGCTCAATGGATTCTCTTGTTTCGGTTCAGAAAGAGAATGAAAATTCACCGACGAGGTGCGTGGGACTCTCTTTTGAGACGAGGGTCGACCTTATAGACAGAGACGAAACTGTTTTTATGAGAAGGCTAGGCGCCACAAAAATCCAGATAGGCGTCCAGTCTCTCGACGAGGATGTTTTAGCCCAGAACAGAGTAGGTTTCAAAACCAAAGACATAACCAGGGCATTCTCCTTTTTGAGGGGAGCTGGTTTCAAGATTCAGGCGCACGTAATGGTCAATCTGCTGGGGTCAAATCCGCAAAAAGACATAATGACGTACAAAAATCTTTTCCAAAGTCCTCTATGCCCGGACGAAGTCAAAATATACCCTGTCGCGGTTGTTTATAACAGCCCACTTTATTCGAAATACGCAAGGGGTGAATACACTTACTATAAACAGAGGGATCTCCTTGATACTCTTTCGAAAATGCTGTGCGCGACTCCAAACTACTGCCGAGTTAACAGAATAGTCAGGGATATACCAAAAAACTGCACGGTGGGGGATTCACCTCCCAACAATTTAAGGGAAAAGGTTGAAGAGATTTTAAGGGACTCCGGCAGAAACGACTTGAATATAAGGAACCGCGAAATTAGAAGGAATAAAATTTTCGGAGAAATAAAAATTAATGTCACCTCTTATTTCAGCGGCGTTTTTGAGGAAAAATTCATCGAGTGCGTCGACGGAAAAAATAAATTGACGGGTTTTCTAAGGCTTTCTCTGGTTCCCGATGCTTGTCGCCAAATCTCAGAAAACCAAGGATTCACTTTAGATGAATTGAAAAATTCGGCGGTGATTAGAGAACTTCATGTCTATGGGGAGCCTGCTCAAATAGGAGAATACGATTTTTCAAAGAGTCAACACCGGGGGATTGGAAAGATGCTTGTCAGGGCAGCTCGCAGAATTTCCAAGGAGAGAGGGTACAGGGTTTTATCTGTTATTTCATCCGTAGGTACGAGGAATTACTACCGAGGGATTGGATTCAAAGACGGAGATATGTATCAGCATATGCCCATTTGATTTGCGATGCGGAGGCTTTTTTTCTTGTTTTGATAGTATACTTTGTTTTGAGAGGATAATATAATTTTTGGTTTCACTGGAGGATAGTTGCTGGATATTCTTTTGAGGATGGTTCCGTTTTTCGCGTCATTTTTTTTGGGCTTCGCTGCCAAGAGCTTGAAAATAATTGAAGAGAAAGACGCGAGAACGCTTTTAAAAATATTTTTTTATTTTATATTCCCTTTTCTCGCCTTTAGAATACTACATGATGTCGAGATCAGCTCGAATCAGATCCTGCTGCCTTTTGTATCCTTTACGATTTTGATCTCTCTTTTTTTCGTTTCAGTTTTTTTGTCTAAAGTTATTTTGTCTAAAAAAATCAAAAGAAGCGAATCCGTCGCTTTTATACTTGCAGTCTCTATTATGAACACGAGTTTTATAATGCCTTTCGTAAACGAATTCGCCGGAGAAAAGGGCTTGACTTCACTCATGATTTTCGACATAGGCAACATGGTTGTCATTGCAACCTTTCTTTTCGCGTTTTCAAGCTATTCGGCGACGAGATCTTTTGGCAGGACAGCCGTCAATTTGATGCTCTCCCCACCAATTTGGGCTGTTTTATCCGCTTTTATCTTCAACTTTTTCAACATCAAGTCTCCTGCGGTATTGGATCAGACACTTTTGTTTCTCGAAAAACCGGCTTTCCCCATGGTGCTTTTTTCTCTCGGCGCTCTTCTAGATTTTAAAATTTTATTGAGTAAAACTGCCGTCAGTGCCGTAGCGATGAGGATGATTTTGGGTTTCGCTATTGGATTTGCGGTCATCAATGCAATAGATCTTCAGTGGGCGGAGAAATTTGTAGTGATAATGGCAGCATCATCTCCCTGCGGTTTCAATTCTGTGGTTTATTCTTCTCTTCATGGACACGATGCCAAAACTGCGGCGGCATCAGTGTCCTTATCGCTCTTGTTGAGCTTAATGAGCCTGCCCGTTCTGGTTTATATTTTCACTAAATAAGCCATCCCTCCAAGAAGGGGGACTAAAGAGGGATGGCAAATCTTCTCTTTGCTGAGAAGATTGAAAATGGTACAGGAAAAATAATATCAGATCCATGATAGAATTCAACGGTGTTTGCAAGGAAAGGATCTGAAAATATTTTTGACATGTTTTAACTGGAGCTGTTTTCTTTTCAGGCGAACGTTTGAACTGAAGTTTTTGTTTTTTTATTGCAGATTTGAACTTGAGAAATGCCTCTTTTGATAGGCCTGTATAAAAAAAAGTTTTCTTTTTGACAAAGAAGAGCATTATAATCGCAGGAAATTTAACCAGCAGGAAAAAATGCGATTTCACAGAAACGACGATCTGCTCGAAAAAGAGTCGAGAAAATACACAACTGTTGAACTGATTACAAGAGTATTTCCTTTCATCAAACCTTTCCTGGGTCAATTTTTCGCAGCGACTCTGCTGCTTTTGATAGTCACGACGTGCAACTTAGCGGCTCCTTTAATTTTGAAGGAGGTGGTCGATAAAGCGATACCCGATAAAAATGTATCTGAAGTATTGGTTTTAGCCCTGCTTTTCACCGCTGTATTCGTGTTTTCGGTTCTTGTCTCCTATTCTCAGATCATGATGATGACAAAAATCGGTCTTTCGATAATAAGAGATTTAAAGGCAAAATTATTTGATCATTTGATGACTTTGTCCATGTATTATTACGATGAAAATCCTACAGGAAAACTGATGGCTCGCGTGGAAAGCGACACAGAGCGTGTGAGAATGCTATTCAGCGATGTCTCCATGTCTCTTGTCGCGAATATGCTTATGTTCACTGGAACTGTTTTCATCATGATGAAAACAAATTTGAAATTGACTCTGATGGTCATGGTTTTTCTTCTGCCCGTGGCTTTCACTACATATTTTTTTCTTAACCTCACGAGAAAACTTACGTCCAGAGTAAGGTCGAGCTTCGCGAGAATGACTGCTTTTATAACCGAGTACGTAAGGGCTGTTCAGATACTTCAGATATTCAAAGCAACTGAAATGGCTCAGGAGAAAATGCATGAAGTCGGTAAAGATTTTCTGAGAAAAGAGGTTAAAGCGTACACCGTTGAATATGTTTATTGGAGTTTCATTGGCGCGTGTGAAATTTTGGTTGTGATAATTATTTTGATCGGAGGTAAAAGCGGCCTTTCGACAGGTGTAATAACAATTGGAACCGTAATCCTTTTTGTCGAATACACGAGAAGACTTTTTATGCCTCTTGTCCAGTTTTCGGAGACTCTAAACCAAGTTCAGAGGGCTTTTGCCTCGGCTGACAGAATATTCTCAATACTCGACACAAAGACAAAGACTCCCGACGGCGTCCTCGGCATGGATGATTTTCCCGAAAACTGGAGAGAACTCGCTTTTGAAAACGTCTGGTTTAAATACAAAGAAGAGTGGGTTTTAAAAGGGGTCAGTTTTACGATCCCCAAAGGAGCCATGTGGGCTATTGTGGGAGCGAGCGGAAGCGGGAAAACGACGCTGATAAGCCTTTTAATGAGGTATTACGAACCGACACACGGTTCGATTAAAATCGGCGGGGTTGACATTAGGAATTTTAAATTGGAAGTCTGGAGGTCAAAAATCGGACTTGTCCTGCAAAACGTAAGCCTTTTTTCAGGGACACTTTCTGAAAATCTTACGGTTTTCAACCCCGAGATTTCAAATCACGCCCAATTAAAAGCACTGGATAAAGTTCACGCCCGTGAAATCGTCGAAAAGTTTCCCAATGGAATAGAAGAGGAAATAAGCGAAGGAGGACTCAACATCTCGATGGGTGAAAGGCAATTGCTCTGTTTTGCCAGGGCGGTCTTGTACAACCCTCCAATTCTTGTCCTCGACGAAGCGACTTCTTCGGTGGATCCCGGGACCGAAAAAAAGATACAGGAAGCTACGAGCATCTTGACAGAAGGAAGAACTTCAATAGTTGTCGCTCACAGGCTGAGCACAATTACCAACGCCAAAAAGATCATTGTGCTCCAAAAAGGAGAGATTGTCGAAGAAGGAGACCACCAAGCACTGTTGAAATCCGAAGGCATATACGCGAGTCTTTACAGGCTGCAAGAAGGTGAAATCATATATGATTAAATATTTTGTCTGGATCTCTCGTTTTTGGATAATGCACAAGCTTCATATAGCCTTTTTGTTTATTTTCACAATAGTGTCCAGCGTTGTCGCCTTATCTTTTCCGCTGGTTTTCAAATTTCTTCTCGACGAGATAGAAAGCGCGTTGTCGGGGACATCCATGAGCATCGATTTCAGAAACACGCTTTTGTTTCTCGCCGCACTAGCGTTGGCGAAATTCGTCGCCGGTCTGTATCCGGGCGCGAGAGCTTGGCTTAATTCCAAAATCGGTTTGAACGTCAGGGACACCGTTTTTAGAAATATGTTGATAAAGGATCACAATTTTTTCAACAGATTCAGGCCTGGCGATCTCGCGACGAGGTTGACAGATGACATAGTCGAGCACCCGAGGATAGCTTGGTTCAGCTGCTCGGCGGTTTTCAGGGCTCTGGAATCTTCTTCAAAACTGGTTTTTTGTCTCGCGGTGATGTTTTACATGAACAGACAACTGACCCTCATTGCCATTTCTCCTCTTCCCTTAATGCTTTATTTATTCTATGTCGTTCAGAGCAGACTCGGCAGGGAAGTCATGGAAAACAGAAAAGCGACGAGTCGAACAAACGACCTTTTAGACAGCACTTTTGCAGGGATTTCAATCATAAAAGCGTACAGAGCTGAAAAAGGTCAGAAAAAGAGGCTTAAAACCCTTTTGGACAGAAGGTTGAAAATTGACCTCAGGATAACGAAGTACATGATGATTGTCCATTCCGCGTATAACGTACTCGGACAAATCGGCAAAGTGATTGTAATGTTTGTGGGAGGAATATTTGTTGTCAGAGGCGCTATCGGAATCGGTGAGTTTTACGCTTTTTACGTCTATCTCGACATGATCCTCGCACCTATGATGGATATACCTAACCTTTTCGTGACATCGAAGCAAGCTTTTGTCTCGATAGACAGAGAAAACGAAATACTCGATTTTCCGGTTGTGGAAAAGCACACGGGTTCAAAAATTTTAAACACAGTGGATGGTGTCTGCTTTGAAAACGCGGGTTTTGTCTACGAGAACGGCAAAGGCGTCAGCTCAGTCAGTTTTTCGGCTTCGAAAGGGCAGATAATATCTGTTGTCGGAGAAATCGGAAGTGGAAAGAGCACCCTACTCAAAATGGCATCCACGCTACTGCCTGTATGTCATGGGGGATATTTTATAAACGGCTTAAGGGTTGAAGAGTTTACGAGAGAATCATTTCTTTCAAAATTAGGATATGTCCCTCAAGAATCAACCCTATTCAGCGAAAGTATTGGCGAGAATGTCAGGATAGGAAGAAACATAGCAAATGACGAGGTACTGGAATCCCTCTCGGCAGTGAGGATTACTTCAGATGAAATCCTGGGAGGCGCTTATGCTAAATTGCAGCAAGCCGGGGTCGGGGTCAGTGGGGGGCAAAAACAAAGGATCGCGATAGCGAGAGCAATAGCCGGGAACCCCTCGATAATCCTTTTCGACGACTGCACCTCAGCTCTTGATTCAAAAAACGAAGAGTCTCTCTGGAGATATTTAAAAAGCGCTTTTACCGGTTCGATTATTATTGTAGTAAGCCATAGGTTGGCGACAATAAAACAGTCGGATAAGGTGGTTTTCATTCACAGGGGAAAGCAGCTCGCTTTCGAAAAGCATGAAGAGCTTATGAAAACGAGCGGCCTTTACAGAATTATTCTCGCCTCGGAGGCAAAATAAAAAATTTCTATTCGAGCACTGTGAACCTGAAGGAAGAATCAAAATCTCCGTAACTTATTTTCATTAGATACACTCCTGACCCAAAATCGTCCAGATGCAGCGCATAAGAATTTTCACCTTCTGTGAGCTGAATGGTCTGAGCGGGAATGACTGTTCTCCCTGATAGGTCGAATATCCTGACTTCAGCACCGCTTGTTGTCATTGAGCAAAGAAACTTCAGAACAGGGTTGAATCTCGTCACAATAAACGAAGTGACCTGAAGGTTCAGGGGATTTTCATAAATTTCTTCGACAGGATTGTGCGCCAGACCTATGTCCACTATTATTGTGTCAACTACTGTTAAATCGTATGGAATTTCCTGGGGCAAAAGATACCAACCGTTGTAAGTGCCTCCCCAGCCCATGTTCAAGTGGTAGTAATCATTTGTGTTGTAGCCGTCTATTACGAAATTGTGCCCTGCTGTGAGAGTGGAAGTGAGTGCGGCGATATGCGCGGGTTTTCCGTCTTTCATGTTTTGCGAGAGCCTTTCATAAAGACTGTCGGAGAGAGTGTCAAGGGGATGGCAGTCGGTGTATCCGAATTTTATGTAGGCTTGATAAGCTTGAGTTGCACCGAAAGTTCCTGAGATGTTGTAGGTGTAGACTTGTCTCATCGCGGCTCCGCAAGCCCAGGTCAGAGCGACTTTGTCCTGGTTTGTCACCTGAATATCATTGTTGTAGTGGCTCTCAAGGGTGTCCAAGTACACGTTGAGTTGAGACCAGGATGGGAAACCTCTTGAAGACCAGTCGTCGTCAATCCAATAATTTCTTCCTCCGTATGAATGATAGTAGTCGTCCGAATCGGAAAAATGGGTCGAATGAATGCTCTCCTGAAAGTTGACTATCATGCCCATTGCGACAGCGGGACACCCTGCGACGCATCTGGTCCCGCCTTGAACAGGGTCAGTTGGGCACATATCGTTGTAAGGTGAGTTCTGAGTCCAGTTTGATTCAAGCCAGCCTCCCGTAGGCGTGGACCCGGAAGGGGGCCATTGTTCGAAATCCGGGGATAGACGTCCTTCGAGTAAACCTATTCTCCATGATTTGAAACGTTCTCTTACATGTCCTGGTATCATTTCCAAGCAGGATATTTTTTTCTCAATGTCGTATTTTACCAAGTCGAAAAGAGGGTTCGAGTTTTCTTCTCCTATTCTGCATCCATTTTCGTAAGAATAGGCAAGTATAGGGAAAAGTCGGTCTTCGGCTGGAACTATCATGTAACCGGTCGGCTTCAATTCAAACACATACGCGAGAGTCTGATCGTTTAAATCCGACTCGAGAACGTATGATGTGTCAATGACTCTTGAGTCAGTCATATCATCTTGTGACATTTTAAACAGAACAAGGGATTCGGCTGAATTTTGGTCCACAAAACCCGCAATGAGATTTGCGGCGGAAAACAAAAAGAGAATAACGGCTGCGATCTTTGAGGAGAAGAGATAAAGTTTCATTTAACAATCCTTTCGACTCTTAAGGGGAGAGTCTGCGGCCATTCAGAGAGTGTGTTTATTTCATCGCCTATGTAGGCGACTCTTTCGGAGGGGGAGGGGTGGGATCCATAATGAGCATCCGTGCCGTTGTCAAGTTTTTGAACTATATTAACTAGTTCTTCTGGATTGTAACCAGCGACAGTCATGAGATGGACAGCGTAAATATCCGCTTGTTTTTCCTGTTCTTTACTGTAGGCGCTTTCAAACACATTAACGATTTCATCGGTTATGGTCGAAAATATGCTCTCTACTGATATGTCCATTATTTCATGAACAAACCAATCGGGTAGTTTGTCGAGGGCTTGTTGTGCTTTTGCTCTGCCGATGTCGCCACCGTATTTTTCCGCTAGTTTGATGAGTGAAATCAACTTGTTTTTGTCGCTAATTGAATTCACTGCGTCTTTATGTACCACGTGTCCGATTTCATGGGCGAGGATACCAGCTATCTGATCTTCGTTTTCGCAGGCGTCTATCATGCCCTTCGTTATGAAAATAAAACCTCCAGGGGTGGCAATTGCGTTTTTCTTCGGAGAATCGATGACTATGAAAACATATCCGGAAAACAAGTCCGTTCTGTCTGAATACACCGCGAGAGCTTGACCGATTTCGCTGACGTATTTTTGCTGTTCCGGGATGCCCGTCAAAGCGTTGGAATAGTTGTTTAGAATGTTCGCTGCGCATGATCTACCCAGGTAGTATTCCTGCTCAGGGGTGTAGCCTTCCGCGAAAACATTAATAGCTTCTACGATGTCGCTTGCTATTGAAAGGTAATCATTCAGGGGCGTCTCAACTGGTATGTCCACGGGAAAACTCGGGAATGCCGATAAAACGGAAGATATAAAAAACAAAGAAAAGACGGTGAATTTCATGTTGTTCCTCCTTTTTCACGGAGCGTAAGCGCCAACGCCGCCTGCTTGCATCCACTGGTCCCATTCAGCGCCGTATTTTTTGTCGAAAGAGTAAAAGTTCCAGCCATGTTCCAGGGAATTTAGAAGGTCAAAACTGCTTATGAGTTCATTGTGTTCATTGATGTATTCCGCTTCGACTTCAGGGTTGAAGTTTTTTATAGCCGCTGCGACTTCTTCGTTCGTCGCCCTTTGGTCGCCGCTGTAAACGGCATTGTTGTAGTTTTCAGCCCTTTTCTGAGCCTCTTGTCTTCTCTGTTGAAAAGTGGTGGTGTCTCCAGCCATCAGAGATAAAGGCAGAAGGACCAAAAACAAAGACGCCAATAATTGGTTTTTTTTCAACGTTTGCCTCCTTTTATTTTTGGGTGAATTCATACGCTCCCGTCCAATCCTGTGGTGGCGGATTTGCGATGAAATTTTCGCATCTTTTGAGCATTACCCGAGACGGGCCGTCTCCGGGATACAATGACAGTATTTTGTCGAATAGAGCAGACGCCCCGGTAAAATCCTTGGCAAAGTACGATCTCAGGGCATCCTCGTAAAGAGTTACCGCAGAGCTCTGTTCTCGTTTGAAAGAGCCTTTCCTTCCAATAAGTTCGAAAATTCCGACTGGTTCGGCTTTTCCTTTGACTTTTATCAGGTCGACTTTTCTCGTCTCGAAATCGTTTTCAACGGCTTCTTTTGTTGTGTGTGAGATCATGATTTCTGTTCCATAAAACTTATTTATGCCTTCCAGGCGTGAAGCTAGATTTACAGAGTCTCCAATTATTGTATAATCCATTCTTTTGTCGGATCCGAAATTTCCAACGACCATAAAACCGGTGTTCAGTCCCATACGCATTTTCATGGGCGGTTTACCTTCCTTCTCCCATTTCGTTCTCATTTCAGAAAGTTTTTCTTGCATTTCCAAAGAACAATGACATGCTTTTTGAGCGTGATCTTTCAGATCGAGAGGCGCGCCCCAGAAAGCGATTATCGCGTCTCCTTCGAATTTGTCAACGATTCCTTCGTGCCGTGAAATTATCGAGCACATTGCGGAAAGATATTCGTTTAAAAGCGCTGACACGGCTTCAGGGGACATGGTCTCTGAAATACTCGTAAAACCTGCGATGTCGGAAAAAAAGGCCGTCATGAATCTCCTTTCTCCTCCGAGTTTGAGCTTATCTGGGTTCTGCAGCAATTCGTTGACTACTTTGTTGGAAAGATAGTAACCGAAAGCGTTTCGGACAAAGTTTTTTTCTTTGACTTCACGAAAAAAAGCTATGAGGGTTCCAGAGATATATGAAAAAGTCAAAGACAGGGGCACGGAAGAGAAGTCTAAGAAAGTTTTGCGGAAAACGTAAAAAGAGGAAACTATGGCGGCGTATAGGAAAAGAGAGAATAAAAAAATTGACAAACTCTTTTGAATTTTGAATTGAAATCCGATGATAGAACCTGTCAGAGACATAATGGATATCAGGATGAAAACCAGGATAGGGTCGTAGTTGGCTTTGAGAAACCCTCCAGTCATTAAATTGTCGAGAATTGAAGCGTGTATAAAAACTCCTCCGTCTTTTTCTCCAAAGGGATTCGGTCTTATGTCGTACAAACCAGGCGCTGTGCCGGCAACAATGACGATTTTGTCTTTAAATGCGTTGGGAGAGATATAATTCTTTTCAAAGTTTGATATTGCGCTTTCAACTGATGAAAACTCGCTTTCCTTGATCGAGGAAATCACCTCGTCGTCGATTTCCTCAAACATCTGCTCTATAGAGTCATAGGTGAATCCGTATATGTCGTTTAGGTGTTTGTTAAAGAGGGCGAAATCAACGCCGGAGATCTCTTTTCCCTCATTTATTGACTGTTTTAATATGTCGTAAGCTTCAAATAGTCCGAGGTAATTCTGGTATTCAAGGTATAGTTCTTGAATCTGTCCTGAAGAATAGAAAGACGCTGATTTCAAAACAGCCGCAACAGTATAATTCTCGTAAGACCTGTACATTTCACCTTTAAAATTCACAAGAACTTCGCCGTTTTCATCAAGATGTATAACCCTTTTGGAGTTCTCGGAAAAAATGAACAAACGGTCTTGGTCCAAGACGATTGAATCGGCTCCATTTGTCAGCAGAAATGCAGCAAGAGAGATATGGGGGTAATAGCTTCCGTTGATTTTGAATAAAATTGGAGATTTTCTGTAAATACCGTCTTTGTCTGGAGTAATATTGACTCCTCCGGACATGAAGACACTTTTGGATATTATCTCCAACGGGGGTTGCGAATAATCGTAGTCGGTGAAATTCACGGAACTATCTTTAAGCGAAAGGGTGATTTTTTCTAAATTTTCGTTGGATGAATCTGAAAAAAAATTCTTGTGCTTGGAAGCCATAAAAGCGACTACGACTTTGCCGGATCTCGACGCGGCGAGAGAAAATACTGAATCATCCGAAGATCCATACACCGAAGGTTCTGTGTAGAGAACGTCGAGTATTATCGCTCGTGCTCCTCCGGCGCTCAGGTAATCAATAAGATCCGCCGTCATTTTTCGCGGCCATGGCCAATAGATTCCGTCTTCAGCCATTATGTCCAGGGATTTCTGGTCGATAAAAAAGAAAACTATGCTTTTTTCAGGTTTGCCCGAAGAGAAGAGGAAAACAGTTCTTCTTATGTCAGAAGAGAAAAGTTCCAGCTCGGAAAAGAACCCTAAATAAAAGAGTGTGTAAAATATCAAAACCCAGAAAAAACCAATTCCGGCAGGAATTATTATTTTTTGTTTCAATGTCATCAGGTTAAAATGTTTCGATTCGGAAAATTATAGAGCTCTTTTTGATATTTGTCCATAAACTTCACTGGCTTGATTTAGAACTTAACAGAGATTAGAATACAAAAAAAGGAGGTCAATCATTCATTCTTTGATAGTTTTCTTTTTATGCCAAACTTTCGCCGACCCTGTACCGTGCGGAGAAAGCATATTTTTCACAGACGAAAAAAGAGAATCTCTTTACATTCTGTCTGAAGAGACCGAAAGGGAAATCTTTCGCGGATCGGGCTGCGGCAGGTTTGTCTTTTCATCTCCTTCCGGAACGAAGATTGGCTTTAAATTCATTGACGAAAATGGCATGCAGACCCCCATGGTCTATGATGTTTACAAAAACGAATTTTCAGAACTTTCCCATCCCCGCACTGTCGTAGGGCAAGTTTCTTTTACACTTGACGACAGACCAGCGTATACAACTGAAAACGAGCTTATAATTGACCCTTTGGGAGAAAATATATCGGTGTATTTGGGCTTATACGCCAATATCTGCCCAATATCACCCGACGGTAGCAAAGCTGTTTACAACGATTTAAACGACGCTCTATGGACGGTTAATACATCGAGTGGAGAAAAGAGAAAAATTACTCCCGATGGCTCGGGTTTTTGCTGCCCTGAATGGTCAAAAGACGGAAACAGACTTCTTTTTACAAGCCTCGAAGGCGGGATATTCGTATGGAAAAGTTTGAACTCAGCCCCAGAATTCGTAGGAGAGGGAATCAATCCCTCTTTTTCCCCGGATGGCGAAATGGTGGTTTTTGAGAAAAATTTTCATCGGAGCGAAATTCTCGTCAATTCGGATATATACCTCTGGCTTTCAAGTGAAAAGCAAATTTTCAGAATCACAAACACCGACAGTGTAAAAGAGTCTTGCCCCGTTTTTACCGGGGAGCGCGAAATAGCATATTTAATTCAAGAAAAAAATTCCATGGTTTTCGCGAAAATTGAAAATGCTCAACTTGAAACAATCAGGGTTGAAGAACTGCAAATCCCCGAGAAAGAGGGAATTTACAAGCCGGTCGAATGCCATGGGAAAGGGGACTCTCTTGACGTGCCTTACATTCATCAGGTCTATGACACCCCTGATTGGTTCAACGGTCATTGGGCTTGCGCTCCTTCAACGGCGACAATGGCAATAGCCTACTACTGTCTTCTTCCAAGCTGGAGGTGTCAGTGCTCATCTCCATATTCACACGAGAGCCTTTTCGGGAGGTATATATGCGAGAGATACATGTTCAACGAAACCGATTACAATCTTTCAGCAAACGATCCAGCCGGGACGCCGGCTTACGGAGGTTACGGTTTTATGTGGAACGGGACTTCTTCCCCTCATACTACGATGGCTCAGTATTTTTTAAATCACGGTTTAAGCTCTTCTGGCGATGATTCTCCTACTTTCAGCGAAGTCGTAATTGAAATCGGAAGCGGCTTTCCTCATTCGTTATGCGTCGGGCTGACTTCTTCGGGACACTTGGTTCTCGCCGTCGGCCAAGTTCTTACCTGGCACACTCTCATTTTCAACGATCCTTACGGAGATAAAAACACACCGGGTTACCCGAGTTACGACGGGAAATTTGTCAGGTATGACTGGCCTGGATACAACAACGGTTATCAAAACCTGAACCAGGTCTATTGGACAGTGACATCGAGAGGAAATTTTCCAGCGACAAGCGATACTTTGGTCGATGACAGACATTTATCAAGCGGTTTTTATCTTAACGCAGAGAATCCTTCTTCAATGAGATTTTGGAGAGACGCTCTTTCGGGTTTTCAGGGGCACAGCTGGTGGACTTATTCTACGGAATGCTCCATAGACACTTGTTACGCCACATGGACACCTGAGCTGGCAAACCCCGGAAATTACCAAGTCGCGGTTTATATACCTCCGACAAACGCTTTGGCGTCATCGGTGCGCTACCAGATTCACCATTCGACAGGCGTAGACACGGTTCATGTAGATCAGTCTCAATATTCGGATGAATGGATTTCACTCGGCAGTTATTATTTTGAAGACGCCGGAGGCTATTTGTATTTAGGAGATGCGACAGGAGTTCAAGGACAGAGGATTGCTTTTGACGCCGCTGTGTTTTCAGAGCAGATTTCTTTCGTCGAAGAAGATGAAAGTGTCAACCCGCCTGTCGTCTGGGCAAATTTTCACGGAGATTTTGTCGTCATAAAATGCTGCAGTGCGGGAAATCAATCTTTTCCGGTATTTATTTTTGACCTTTCGGGAAGACTCGTTTTTTCAGAAGAAATCCAATTAGATCAATCCGGTGTTACAATGAGCCAAACATCAGGTCTATCCGACGGCGTGTATTTTCTAAAAGTTTATAACCGTGGGGTAGAAAATATCATCAAATTATTAAAAATAAAATAAAAAAGCTCTAAATATCAAATTTCGAGAGTTTCAATGATTTTCTCAGAAAGGTCGTTTAATGTAAACGGCTTGATAAGGTAGTTGTCAAAACCGTATTCTCTGTATTGTGATATTGTCAAATCGTTTGAATAACCGCTTGATACAAGAGCTTTTACGGAAGGATTCGATTTTCGGATTTCTTTTATGGTTTCTTTACCTCCCATCCCGTTTTGCACGGTGAGATCGAGAATGACCAAATCGTAAGGTGATTTTCGAAGTTTATCCAAAACTTCTTCTCCGTTCCTGGCGGTGTCGGTTTTGTAACCGAGCTCTTCCAACATCTTTGACGTGACTTTTATGACCATTTCTTCATCGTCCATCAGAAGAATATTAGCCCTGCCGCGCTTTATTTTTTTTGATTTTTCATGGTTTTGAGAAACGTGGGGTTTTTCAGAAGCCGGTATAATAATCTTGAATGTTGTTCCTTTTTTTATTTCTGATTCTGTTTCAATTATACCGTTGTGATTTTTGATTATTGAATAGACTATGGAAAGCCCAAGGCCGGATCCGTTTTCTTTTGTTGTGAAATATGGGTTGAAGATTCTCATTATATCATCCTGAGGTATGCCAATACCGGTGTCTCTTATGGTTATCTCGACAAATTTTCCCGGTTTCAGGTAATACAGATACTTGTATTTCTCAATTTGCTCTTTGGAGAGAGAAATGTTGCAAGATGAAATTACAATTTTACCTCCCCCGGGCATCGCCTGGACAGAATTGAGCACAAGGTTCTGTATTACTTGAGAAAACTGTCCTTTATCGATGTCAACGACCCAAAGATCCTTATCGAAGTTATATTCAACACTGATGTCCTTTCCTCGGAGGATAAAGCTTGCGGAGCTTTTTATTATTTCGGGAATTGAAGACGCTTCTTTGAAGGGAATCCCGCCTTTGGCAAAAGTCAGAAGCTGTTGAGTCAAATCGGTCGCTTTTTTTATTCCTTTTTCGGCTTCCCTTAGGCTTTCTTTTAAATCTCCTTCGTCGGGGGTGTATATGTTTGCCATTGAAATATTGCCGCTTATGGTCGTCAGTATGTTGTTGAAATCGTGAGCTATGCCTCCGGCGAGAAAACCTAAAGATTCAAGGCTTTTCATTTTTGAGAGCTGATCTTCAATCTGCTTTCTTTCGGTTATGTCCAATATGTGGGTTATTATTTTAATGTTTTCTTCTCCTCGAAGCGCGAAAGAGTTCAAAAGAGTCCAAATTACTCTTCCTGATTTATTGTAGAAGCGTTTTTCAAATTGAACATTGTTTTTTTCTCCCGCTGTCAAGGAATTCAAATATCGCATGGATTTATACAAGTCGTCGGGATAAGTTAAATCGGTGAATTTCATTTTTAAAAGTTCTGGTTCGGTGTATTCGAGTATGTTGCAAAGAGATCTGTTGACAGCGATATATCTTCCTTCGGGATCCATTATGCTCATGCCTACGGGTGCATTCTCGAAAGTACTTCTGAATTTTGATTCGCTGAGTCTGATTTTTAAATCGTTTTGAATTCTTGTGATAATGTCTCCCAAAAAGGGAGCGATCTGGGAGAGAATTTTGATTGAGATCTCGCTGAAATTTTCATAAGTGTGAGAAGCCAGATTCATGCACGCTACAGGAGAATCCTTGTAAAAAATCGGTATTACCGCAAGAGACTTGATGCCTTCGTTCAGAACAGCTGAAAAATCTTTTTCAACAAGTTCTTTTTGGGGGAAAAAAGACGGTTTTTGTTTTCTGGCTATTATGCCTTTTGGGGAGTCCTTCTCGTATCTTTCAATTTTTTTAACCAAAGAGTCCTTTAAACCGGAGTGTGCCGCAAGGGTCAGTCCTCCTGTGTCTTGGTCGGTTAAATACACCCCTCCGCTGTCAACTTCTTCTATGAATTCGATGTAAATATAAAGTATGTAATTCAGGGCTTCGGACAGATCGTTGGTCTTGCTTGTCTTTACAGCAAGTTTATGTTGAAGTTTTAAAATATTTTCGTTTATTTTTTTTTCTGTGATATCGTCTGAAAGGCCGAGAAGTATTGAAGGTTTGCCTTTTTCATCGGTAACAGGCATCTTTATCGTATGAAGCAACCTTCTTCCTGATTTTGGAGAATCTATCGGTTCTTCGGGAATGTCGTAGACAGTGTTGTTTCTGAGAGTTTTTTCGTCCATCTTTTGAAAAAATTCCGCTTGTTCTCTCGGGAAAAAATCAAAATCATTTTTTCCGACGACATCTTCGCTTTTTAACCCGTAAAAGTTTTCGCTTGCTTTATTCCACATGAGAAAGTTACCCTTTTTGTCTTTGGCGTAAAGTGAAATAGGAATGTTGTCAATTATTTTTTCAAGAAACTGTTTGTACTCGAGTTCCTTTATCATTCTCTGTTTTTTCGCCAGAGCGGCGGAGATATTGTTCGATACAAATTCGAGTATGTTTTTATGGAAGCTTCCGTAGGAAAGGTTTTTATCGTAGGACTGAACGACAAGGGCGCCAATTACTTCATCTTCGTATTTCAAAGGAACTCCGAGCCAGCTGAAGGCTGATGTGCCTTGAATTTCTAATCCGTTTTGGCAGAGAAAATCGCCGATTTCAGGTTCTGTGAGCAGGAGAGGGATCCCCTTCTTGACTACGTAGTCAGTCAGACTGTTTTTCACTGGCCTTGGTTCTGGACGCGAGTCGTAGAGGTCAATATAACATGGGAAACTCAGGGCGTTTCTTTCTTTTTCATAAACCGCAAGAAAAAAATTTTCGGAGGGTATGAGATCTTTAATACTAAAATGGATTTTGTTGAAAAGATCTTCCAATTCGTCTTTGTGAATCATCAGGTCGGAGATTGCAAACGCGACTCTCTGCAGGTCTTTTTTTAGTTTGTCTTCGCTCACATCTGAAAAAGCTATGATAATGCCTTTGAACTTTCTGTTCTCTCGCATGTCTTTTGCTCTGCCTGAGACGTATTTATCGGTAGAGTTTTCGAGAACTATTCTCAGGTCGAAAGGAAATGATTCTCTTGGTTTAGAAAGTATATTCTCGAAAATCTCTTCGGCTTTAGCTCTGTCGTCAGCGTGTATGAATTCGAAAATATTTGTTTTGGAAGTATTTTTGGAGCATTTGCCGGAAAATTTTTCTAGATTTTCCGAGTGTGAGACAATATTGCCCTTGGTATCTACAATCAGCAGGATTTTCTCAAGACATTCAAGAACATCGTTTTCAAAAATTTCAGATAACGGCATAGGTAAACCTTAAAATTATTCTATTCAATTATTCCTAAAAGGGCAAATAAAAAAATCAGTTAACCCTGTTGTTCTCAATGAAAGCGAATATTTCTTCTATGTCGGGAAGTTGTTTGATTTCGTATAATTTTGCAAAAACTACGATTCCTTCAGAGGATACAATAATGTTTGCCCTTTCTGAAAAGCCGTTTTTAAAACGGAAAACACCGTATTCATCCGCGATTTTCCCATGAGGCCAGAAATCAGAAAGTATTTTTAGTTTTTTTATCTCTAAATTATCTGCCCATGCTTTTTTTGAAGGAACAGGGTCGACGCTTAAACCGAGAGGCGTTACCCCAAGCGACATGAATCTTTCGTGGTTTAAATCCAGATCCTTCATTTGTTCTGAACACACAGAAGTCCATGCGAGGGGATGAAATGACAGCAAAACGGTTCTTATACCGAAAGACGATAATCCAACGTCTTCGCCGTTTTGGTCTTTTAAAATGAAAGACGGCGCTTGTGAGCTCACTCCTATCATTTTTTTCTCCTTTCTTGCAATGAAACTATATCATCGTAAGTTATGTATATTCCCGAAATATTTCCAAGGATGGGAGGATTCTTTTTAGCTGTTTTTAGCAGCGAAGATAATGCTTTTTTGAATATTTTTTTGTCGCCTTTTTTTTTCAAAAATAAAACCCAGGCGTAATCGGCAAAAATTTTCAGATATATATTTTTGCCGATGGTTGCTTTAGCCCGTATTTTGTCGAAATCATCCTTGAGACCGCTTAGTTTGCCCGATTTCATTAAAATAAGCATTTTGTTTGTCCTGGCAACTATGTTTATGTGAGGATAGACTATGTCAGAAATTTTGATAGACCTTTCAATTTTTCTCAAAGCCTTTTCGAACAAGCCTTTTTCTGAGAGAAAAATAGCGTGGTTCATGGATAAATTTGCCAAAGTCCAATTGTAGCCTATCTTTTTAGAACATCTCAGGGCTTTTTTAATATAAAATACTGCTTTATCGATTTCCCCGAGCAAGAAATACGTTTCGGCAATATCGTTGAATAGGTATTCCATTGAATGATACTCTTTTACGAGTAGAGATGATTTTAAAAAATAATTCAGGGCGGATTGATAATCATTTTTTGCGTAAGCTATGAGACCTCTTCTGTGTAGGTAGTTGAATTGATTGTCTTTTTGCTTTGTTCTAACTTGATTTTTGCTAAATAAATCCAAATATTTTTCAGATTCTTCTATTTTACCCAACCTCCAATAGACGTCTGATAAAAGTATGTAAAGGAATTCTTTGTTTTGCCCTGAAGACAACAAAAGGGCTTTTTTGTAAGAGTATATGGATTTTTTCAAATCCATATTGAAAAAATGATAAAGCCCTATGGATTTATACAGTTCGTATAAAAGCAACAAATCGTTTTTCTTTTTTGCCCAAAGAAGGCATTTTTTCATACAGATGTCGTGGCCGCGGGTGTTGCCCTGGATGGAATAACTTTCCGCTTTTTTAAACAGAAGTTTATACATTTCATCTTCATTTTTTGCGAGTTGTTGAGCAAGTTCTATGTATTTCAAAGCTTTTTCCGGATGTTTTTCGTTTAAAGCGCTTTGGATACCTCTCATGTAAAGTGGAAAAGCATAGTCTTTTTTCCCCGCCATATGATAATGATAAGCTATTTCCCCGTTGAGTGTTTCTATGGATTCTTTGTCTTCGGAGAGAATTTTCGCGGTTTTAAGATGTATCGTCTTTCTCTCAAAAGAAACAACGGAATCTTGTAAAACCTCTCTAAAGAAAGGAATTTTAAAATTATAAATTCCTCTTCGCGTTTCCAATATTCCCTGAGCAGAAGATTGAGAAAGGTAAAGAGGTGTTTCAGGATCGCCAGTGAGTTTGGTTAAAATACTTTCGGAAAACGAATTTCCGACAATAGAGGCAGTTTTCAAAGTGTTTTTGATTTTTTTATCCATAGTGTTGAATTTAGCCATCGAGACGAGAGCGATATTTTCAGGGACCCTTCTCGGAATTTTTTTAAGAGAAGCCGAGAGTGCTGTTTTTTTGAGAAAAGAAAAATTTTCCAAGTAGTTTATCAACATTGAGGAGAAAAGAGGATTGCCTTTTGTAATATTGACAATGTAATGAAGCAGAGGTTTTTCAATTCTTTTGACACCCATCTCTTTTGATAGCAGTTCAGATGTGTTTTTAAAACCGAATGGTTTTAGCTTAATTCTGGCGAATTTTTCAATATCGAAAGCAGATCTCGAAGTAATTATTATAATACTTCCGCTTTTTTCAACAAAATCCATAAGTTTGTCCAAAAGAAGCAAGTCAATGCTTTTCATATCGGCGTCGTCTATGAGAAGGGCGAATGGAATTTTCGATTTTAGAGCGTTTGCTATCCTGTCGGAATATATACCGATTCTTGAGGCCTGGGAAATGGAAGAAATATTTGGCAAATCCGCAGAGTACCGGATCTGATGGATGATTTCTTCCGACAAAAAAACAGGTGAATCGTCCCTTTTTTTTACGGCGAGTATCACGTTGTAATCAGCCAAAAGAAAATTTTTAATCTTTTCCAAGAAAGCTGTTTTGCCTATGCCTTGTTCTCCGGTAATTTGAATGGCGGATTGGTTTTCCCGAATCAAATCTTTTGCTTGATTCAATTCATTAATCCTGTCTACAAAGAACATCTTTTTTTCTTTGATTCCCTCCAATCGGTAGTAGTTTAATTTATCCGGATACTTGGGGATTGACGTTTTTTTGAATCTTGTGAATTTGACTTTTGATGGCAGAAGATTCTTGAATTTTTCAGAAAACAATATTTCGTTTTCTGTTGCTATTCTCGTGAGCCTTTCTGAAAGATTTATGTCGTCACCGATGGCCAAAAATTTGGATTGATCTTCCACGTTTAAAGTTCCCGTGTAAGCGTAACCGGCAGAAATACCAATTCTGGAATTGTTTGAATTTAGCTGATCTGATTTGAGAATTTTTTTTGCGCAAAAAAGTATGTTTTCAAAAGATGTGTCGTTATCAGTTCTATGCCCGAACAATATCAACGTCTTGAAACCTGTCTTTGAAATACAATCTATATCGCAGATCTCTCCGTTGAATTCACTCAACGTTTCGCCGGTTGTATCTATGAATTTTTTAAAGTTAAAATCTTTTGGCGCCGAGACACCTATCATCATGGAAATGACAACTCTGTGCTCTGGATTTATTATCGCAGGGTATTCGATGTCGTTTGCCAAAAAAAAGGGAATATTCTCTGATTTCTCGATCAGGGGGAGCGGCTGAAAATTGCTTTCTTCTTCTTTTAAATCAAGATCTGACAGTATCTCTTTTGAAGGGCCTTTTATGATCGAAAAACGCTTGTCTTTCCAATAGAAATTTTTGTGTTCAAAATCATCAATGATAAGAGCGGTTTTAACGCTAGTATTGATTTCTGGAAAAACCTTTTTGTACTTATCCAACCTCTCTTTAAGAAGTTTTCTTATTATACTTACTGTGTATTCTGATGTTTTGGAAAAGGGCAGGGAAACAAGTACAGAATCTCCCGCAGCGTTTATGAACTGTCCGCCTAATGCTTGTGAAGTCTGAATAAAAAGACCGTATAGCACATTAACGAAACTGGCGATTTCTTCAAGCCCTTCTTTCCCTCTCTTCGATAGGGTTGCAACAAGTTTGGTGAAGCCTGATATATCGGCATAGAGAAGCGATGATTTGTGTCTGTATTTTTCATCTGATTGCATGTTAGAAGATTTTCAATTTCACGGCTGCTTTTTGGGCGAAACGCGATGCGTGACGCAAAAGAATGTTGAACGGAGATTCTAAATATTTGTCCCACTTCAGGCTCTTTTCGAGAAAAACATTTTTACCTGTCAGCTCGAACAGTTTCCATGTGAGAAGAACATGATATTTGTGATAGTCTAAATTGGCAATCGGTCTATGTTTGAAAAGAGAGTAGTACGTCCAAAAACCCGTGTCGTAAAGGCTGATATTATTTTCCAGTGATAAAACCAACTCATCTTTTAATGTATGAAATTGCCTGTCTTTAATCAACTCGCATACATCGAACAGACCTAATAAAGAAACAATCATACCATTCAAAACCAGACTTTTGGGATCGGATGCATATTCTTCCAGAGCGACCGAGCCGTCAGGAAACTCTGAACGGACTCCTCCTTGTTTTACGGTATAAAAGAACGGTTTTATGGCTTCAGAAGAAGCTTCCAAAAAACTGACTTGTCCTGTAATTTCATAAGCTCTTGTGAAAACAGATGAAGCCCTTCCCTGCGCCATCGCCGAAATCCAGGGCGGTTTCAAATTCATATGACCGAGAGGAAAATCGAATTCAAAAATCAAACCTTTTTTGCAGGATTTTCCTTTTTTAAAAAGCCATGAGCTGATTCTGATGAATTCGTCGAGGTGTTTTTGATTTTTTTTCAAAAGGTATACCTGCAAGTTGTAAAGTGCGTAATGGCAGATGAATATTACATTGTATTCAACCCCCCATGAGTATTTATACATCGGAATGTTTTCCGAGTCGAAAACGAAGTTTTCGTACATACCTTCTCTGACGTCTTTGAAACCCAGATCAATGTGATAAGGCGTGGGTAAATTACTCATTGGAGATGATTTTTAAAATAATTTTCAACCTAACAAACCGTTTTCCCTGAAACTGTAAGCTTTTTTTTCCGTGACTATAATATGATCCAAAAGACTTATTTCTATTCCGGATAGAATTTTTTCAATCTTTTCGGTGAGTATGACATCTGCCTGAGAAGGTTCCGGGTTTTGTGACGGATGGTTGTGAATGAGTATAACCGAAGAAGCTTTTTTCAAAAGGGCTCTTTCCATGATTTTTCGAGGATATACATCAGCTTGACCAACCGTGCCCTCCGAGACAGTGAAAAGTTCAAGGACTGACCCGGCGTTGTTTAAAAAAATCGAATACACATGTTCGTCTTTAAGGCTGCCGATTGAGGGGCAGAGATTTTTTTCAATTTCGTCAACTGCGTCTTTTGAATTTCTAATTTTCTTTGTTTTTATGTTCTGTTTTAAAGCTCTTTTGTAACATTCAGCGGTGAAGAGAATTCCAAAAGCGGCATGTTCTTTTACGCCGGAAAAGCTGATTAAATCTTCTTTGTCTGCGTTGAACACTTCGTGGAGAGTTTTGAATTGCTTTAAAATTTCCTTTGCCTGCGGTCTCATGTCTTGTCTTGGTCTTCCGACGGTCAAAAGGAGTTCAACTATATCCGTATCTGAAAGGGAATCGATACCTTCTGAAAGGTATTGATCTCTCAGCCTCTTCCGGTGTCCTTGTCTGTGTTTATCGGGATTACTTTTCGATGATTTCATCAGTAATTTTCCCGAGAAAAGGATCTCTCGCACCCATTGTAATAAAGGCATCGTATTGAGAGAGGTTTACACTTTTCCAATTCAATTCTCCACTCGTCACTGTTAAATCATTGTTGAAAGATTTTACCAGTTCTTCGAGCCATTTTGAATTAAATTGTGTCTCCTTGATGGTTCCTCCAGTGTAGAAGACTTCAAATAAATGCAGACAATCCTTTTGACCCAGCAAATCTGCAAAAATACGGGCGATCTCTAATCCAAATAGTTTCAAGGGTCCGAAACCGTGTGGACGGAAAGCGATGAAAATATTTTTATGTCTTTCTTTAAGAGCTCTTATTGAAGCATTGATTTTTGCCGGATTATGGGCAAAGTCATCGTATATTTTGGTTTTTCCCCGCTTGCCTTTGAATTCAAGCCTTCTTTTGATAACCGGCAGGCCCAGTAAAGCTTTTTTGACTATTGAAAGTTCAATTCCGAATTCAACACAGGCTTTTATGGCCGCCACACAATTTTCAACGTTATGACGACCGAAAAGTGGAACATCGTATACTTCACCTTCGAGCATGAATTTCGTCCAGGTTATACCGGTTTTATCTTCAAAACTGTCCATGACAGAATGATCGCTTGTATATACTAATCCGCAATCGATAAGGCCATGGCAGGAATAATTGACAAAGCATTTTTTGCTGTTAAAGCAAAAGTCTTTAAACATACTTGTCAATTTTTCCAACTTAAAATGATCCCTTGTAATATTGAGAACAATTCCGATATCGGGTCTGTAAAGATGGAGTTTGCCGTCGCTTTCGTCTGATTCGACAACGAATAATTCTTCTATGTCTTTTTGAAAATAAGGCTCTCCTTCGCTGCCGGTGAAAACAGCGGGTTTTCTTCCTGATGTTTTAAGGACATGACCAATTATCGTGGCCGTGGTGGTCTTGCCGCTGGTCCCGGCAACGCAAATGGAGTATCCGTTATTGACTATCTGTGCCAAAATCTCTGATCGGCTGATTACCGGGACGCCTTTTTCGAGGGCTCCTTCTATCAAAGGGGTGGAATCCTCAACAGCGGCACTTCTAATCAGCAAAAAAACCGATTTTTCAAATACCGAGAATTTTTCGCCGACTATTTTTACTCCGAGATTTTCGAGGAATGATCTTTTTCCGTCGGCTTTGCCCATATCGAAAAGCCGGTCTGAACCTATTAGACGGAATCCTTTTACGGCTAAATAAGCCGCGAGTACGATCATTCCTGAACCGGCCAACCCCGCAACGTAAATCAGTCCTTCATTTTTTAAATCGGTATTTAAAGAAAAATGCATGTCCAAATTTTCCTGCATGAAGTGAAAAATAATGCACAAAATTCGAAAAAGTAAAAAAACATCAAGGATTTCATGGAAACCGTGTGGTTTTTATAATACGTTTCTAACCTCTCTTTTACTTCTGGAGCTGTTGCTTTGAGTTAAATCCTGCAGTCTTTTAACTTATATAATCTTTTCGTCGATAATTCAAATAAATACTTGTAAATACGCAGTTTTATCAATGTCCATGACTTGACAATATACTGTAGAGGTGATATTGATAAATTGGTAATTGTTTGTAGTATCAAGATTTTAAGGGCGGTAAAGAGGGTTTATTGGCTGAGTGAAAAAGCTTGTTAAAGACATTGGTCAAATCATCACCATGAACGAAGGGAAAATACCCAAAAGAGGAGATGATTTAAAAAAGATAGGACTGATAGAAGGGTATGATTTGCTTATGGAAAACGGGCTCATAAGCGAAATCGCCCCAGTCGGTAAATATTGCGCTTCAGACGTAGATGAGGTTTTCAGCGCTCAGGGCTTGAACGCCTTGCCAGGTCTTGTTGATTCACATACTCATTCGGTTTTCTGCGGTTCAAGAGTCGGAGAGTTTTACGAGAGAGCATCCGGAAAGGATTACCTTGAAATTTTAAAAGACGGCGGCGGAATACTCAGTACCGTGAGAAGCGTCAGGAAAGCCTCGGAAAGAGAATTGGCGTCTTTTTCTTCAGGTTTTATGAAAAAATTTATTGACTTAGGAACGACGACAGTAGAAATAAAATCCGGGTACGGTTTGACAACCGAGGATGAGATTAAAATTCTCAAAACGGTAAAAAAACTTTCATCCGAGATTGACACCGTGCCGACTTTTTTGGGAGCGCACGCAATTCCGGAAGAATACAAAGACAGAAAAAAAGAGTATGTAGATTTGATAGTGAATTCGATGCTTAGGGCTGTATCTGAAAAAAAGCTTGCGATTTTTTGCGATGTTTTTTGTGAAAAAGGAACTTTTGATTCAAATGATGCTCGGAGAATAGCCGAAGCGGCGACAGCCCTAGGATTGAGAATGAAATTTCACGCCGAGCAATTTACAAGATCCGGAATAGTGGAGCTGGCTCTTGAATTCAGTGCTGCATCTGTGGATCATTGCGTGGAAATCACAGACGAGGATATTGACATGCTGTCATCATCTGAAACCGCAGTGGTTTTCTTGCCTGGAACCGAACTGGTGTTAAATCAAATCAATTACGCCCCCGCGAGAAAGGTTATTGATAAAAACTGCATTGTCGCTTTGTCTACAGATTTCAATCCGGGGAGTTGTCCTATCCAATCTCTTTGGACGATAGGCGCTCTCGCTGTATTGAAATTATCGATGTCCTTTGAAGAAGTTCTAAACGCTATAACTGTCAACGCGTCTTATTCTCTAGGTCTTCATGATAAAGCCGGGTTAATCAAAGAGGGATTTTGGGCAGACATAATTCTCACTGAAGTAAGGGATTTCAGGGAGTTGTTCTATTACCTGGGAAGCAACCCTGTAAGGGTTGTTATCAAGAAAGGAAAAGTAGTAAAATCTGAATTATGAAAAAAGAAGAAGTTGAAATTTTCAAAAAACTTTTTGAATCAGGGAAATGGGAAGAAGCCCAAAGATTCAGCGAAAAAGTTCCTAAAGAAAACATGCTAACAGAATTCAAATCGGTTATTCTTTTCAACACAAATCAAAAAAAGCAGGGAGAAGAAATTTCATCTGAGCTTATAAAAAACTACATAAAAAAACACGAATTTTTCGATTGCTTGGCATACATGGAATTGATGAGAGTTTTTTGCAAAAAAAATTACAGGAATTACTTTAAGATTCAAAACAGAATTTTCATTCAAGCGAAATTTTGGTCTGGTCTACTAGAAGTCATAAGGGATATTTTTCTGACTTACAGTTCTGACGTCGAAAGTGTCTCACAATACGTCGAATCTTTGACAAGCTTTATAGGAAATAAAGATGCTCTAAAAATGGTGGAAGACATCATCACTATCGTAAAGACAAAAAAAGTAATCGACAATGATTCCGCTAAATTGACAAAAGAAGGACTCGATTTTTCCGTCCCCCGATACTTGGAGAAAATCGGTTCTAACGAGAACGCTGCTTATTCATACATCAAAATAGCAAAAAAAGCCATTGAACTCGGGAGAAACGAAGAAGTTAAGAGTTCGATTGAAGCTCTTGAGAGGTTGGGTTACGGGGGGCTTATTGAAGTCAAAGAGTTGAAAAAAACCATCGAAAGCAACAAGAACAATTATCTTTTCGGAATAAGCGATAAAAGTGTTTCTGATACTGTAGTAAATTTCATTGACGGAGCTTATGAAAGAATACCGATTGAGGCTCCAGAAAACCACGCAAAATACGCGCAGTCACTTTTCAAAAGAGCGCTTTACGAGCAAACCAAAAACGAGTATCTGTTTTCAGTTCTCACTTACCCACTTCAGCTGAGAAAAACTTACATCGAAAATTTATTTTCCGAACTTTCCAACCAAGATATAGATTGGGCAAACGAAGTAATGGATTTTTTCATTAATTCTGGAA
>JAFGON010000004.1 GCA_016926475.1 candidate division WOR-3 bacterium
AACAGAGTTCTCGAAAGCGGTAAATGGGGATCAATAAACGGAAACTTCGTCAGAGAATTCGAAAAAAAATATTGCGATTTCAGCAACATCGACCATGGAGTAGCGGTTGTCAACGGATCTATTGCCCTTTATCTCGCTTTAAAATCCTGCGGAATAGGACCTGGCGACGAAGTTATAGTGCCAGCTTACACTTTTATAGCTTCAGCTTCATCTGTTCTCGACGCGCTCGCCAAACCTGTTTTCGCAGACATAGACCCGACAACTTTAAACATCGACCCATCTTCCGTAGAAGATAAAATTAGCCCAGACACGCGTGCGATAATGCCGGTGCATTTTGCAGGCAGACAGGCGGATATGGTAAGAATCCATAAAATAGCAGAAAAACACAACCTGCGTGTTATTGAAGACGCATGCCAGGCATGGGGAAGTTCTTATTCGGGGCATACCACTGGGTCTCTCAGCGACGCGGCTTGCTTCAGTTTTCAATCTTCCAAAAACATATCGTCAGGCGAAGGGGGCATGATAATAACAAAATCCCAGGAAATCTTCTCAACCGCAAGAAGCCTGGGAAATTGCGGCAGGAGTGAAACTGGACTCTGGTACGCTCATTACAATTACGGAGGTAATTACAGGATGACCGAATTTCAGGCCGCGATTTTGTCGGCCCAGCTCAGCAGGTATCCTGAACTCCACGCTAAAAGGCAAGCCAACGCTTTTGAACTTCAAAAAAGGATAAAAGATATAGAGGGATACAAAACTCTATCCCCTCTCGAAAAGGATTCAGTATCTTCTTGGCATATCTTTCCTTTTTCCATCGACATAAAAGCCTGGCATGGACTGACAAAGGGAGAAATTGTAGACGCCGTCAGAGCGGAAGGAATTCCTTTAAGCGCAGGTTATTCACTTCCTGTCTACAGACAACCTGTTTTTCTCGATAAAAACTTCGGCCCTGGAGGAGGTCCGACTTCTTTTTACAAGACGCCTTTTCCCGATTTTGAGTTGTATTCACTGCCCAACACCGAAAGGGCTTGTTTTGAAGAAACGCTATGGATCACTCAAAATGCCCTTTTATCCGAAAAAAAGATGATTGATCGGATTGTTGAAGCACTGGTAAAAGTTTTTGAATTCAAGGATGAGATGAGAAGTTAAAATGCAAGAAAAACAGACGGTGCTTCTTGTAGACGACAATGAATTGATATTGCGAACCATTACCTTGTCCCTCTCAGGCGAGGATTATTCCATTTTGACTGCTTTAAACGGCAGGGAAGCTTACGATATCGCGATTAAAGAAAAACCGTCTCTTGTAATAACTGATCTGACTATGCCGGAGATGAACGGGATAGATCTGTGCAAAAAATTGAAATCCACGGAAGAAACCAAGTTCATACCGGTGCTCGTGATAACCGCTTACGACGCCCTTGTAGAAAGGCTCAAAGCCATAAAAGCCGGAGCCGATGAATTCCTTTCCAAACCTTTCAACCCTCTTGAACTCAAAGTCAGAATTAAATCTTTCCTCAAATTCAAGGAAGTTCTCGACAAACTTGAAGACGTTTCAATGGTAATCGCTTCCCTCGCAAAAGCCATTGACGCGAGAGATTCTTACACCCAGGGCCACAACGCGAGGGTGTCTTTTGTATCCCAAAAAATCGCTGATTATTTCGACCTTTCGAAGACGACCAAAAGCGAAATGAAAGAAGCCGGCCTTCTTCATGACATTGGAAAAATCGGTATAGCGGAGCGTATTTTACAGAAACCCGGAAGCTTGGATGCAAAAGAACGTGAAATCATAGAAACCCATCCGGTGATAGGGGAAGAAATTCTCAAACCTCTAAAATTTACCCCTGTTTTCAGGGCAATTATCAGGTCTCATCACGAGAAGCTCAATGGATCAGGTTATCCAGACGCTTTAAAAGGGGATCAAATATCCTTTCCTGTCAGAATAATATCCATATCGGACGTTTTCGACGCTCTTTCAACGACAAGACCTTACAGGAAAGCTCTGACTACAGAACAGGTTTTAGAAGCCATAAAAAAAGAGGTCCAAATGGGATTTTGGGATGTCGAGGTTTTCAAAGCTCTTGAAAAAATCGCTTTCGAAGAGGAAATCAAATCAGTTTATCTTCCTTAGACTCTATCTGAAATAAAACGACGCCTCAAAAATATCTCCGTGAAGATTTGTCTCCCGCAGTTTTCCCCTTCCGTCTGACTTCCAATCAATCGTGAATTCTTCGCCTTCAATATCCAAAACAGACAGCGCTTCAGTTTTATCTACTATTAGAATCGCGTACAGAGTGTTTTTGAAAATGATGAAGACTCTCTCTTCCCTAACTTCGACTGTCTCTCCCGGAGCAAATCCCACACAAAGAGCAAAAAGGAGGTCTCCAAACGGAATTATCGGATCGTATTCATTTTGGGTCCAGCTCCTGTAATCACTCCACTGTCCGCTTTCGTCGATCCAATGCACTTCGAGTGAATCAAAAGATTTTCTGGCTTTAAAAATTGGAACACCGAAAGGACCCGAGATGTTTATCGCCCACAGAGAATCTTCGACATTGTGAATAATAGCGAAATCGCCGTTCATGTCTCCGTAAGACGAGTTCAAATTGACTATTCCTCTCCAAGATGAATCCGGCGCATCTGAAAATTGAATGGCATCACAAGCATCTTGATCTTCTTGCGAAACATGGTTCGTGTATTCTTTTCTTATAGAAGAGCAGCCGCTTGGAACCACAGAAAAAACAACCGAACAATACAGTGCGTAAAGAAAATGTTTCATTGTAGACCTTCATTTTTTATAAGCCAAAGATAACCCTTGGGAATCTGCATTGCGTGGCTCACCAAGATCAGTTGGCCATAGACGGAAACCTTCTCCGCGGGTGAAGATTCTTCGCAGTAAGCCGCAAGGTCTCCATTTTTGTCGTAAACTTTCAAACCCTTGACATCACAGGCTACATATACGAAATCACCCGACAATTCGACGTCAAACGCGGAGATTCCATTTACGGCTTTTAAAAGCTTACCTCTTTCTTCCTCTTTCAGACCGTAAATCAAGAGCCCGTCGTTCTCGGCGGCGATAAACAGTTTTTCACCGTCGCTCGCAATGCCCGCGATTCCTGAAAGATTCTCGATAGTAAAGGCAAGCTCCCCCTTTTCGAAGACACATACGCTTTTTGTGTCCCAAAGTCCCGCGAAGATAAAATCGCCGGCAGTCAAAACGTGAGAAACACTCCCTTCGCATCGCATGCTGTCCGTCAGAGAGTATGAGAATGCGCTTCCGATGGAGTTTCTCTTGTGAAAACACAGGACGCCCCTCTCTCCACAGGCGCAATATAAGTCATCTCCGTGAGAGCAGGCATCAAAAAACACGGTGTTGGTATCTTGGGTGGTCACTCTCCCAACCGCTTCGAACCCCTCCCTTTTCTCCACCAAAAGAATTCCCTGAATTCCCTCTACCACCAAAAAAATCCCCTCAGAATATTTTATATCTCGAACAAAATATTTCTCTCGTATCAAATAGCCTCTATCCGTCAAAAAAAGTGTGTCTTCAAAAGTCCATTCGTATCCGAAAAGCGTCTGTTTCGAAAGAGCGTCAAAAGCCGCTAAAAAATTGTTGGGTCCAGAAGCGACAGAAGTGCAAGTTCCTATCAGACTGTCAACTACAAAAAGTTTCCTCGGATTTGCAACGGTTCCAGAAACACTTTCAGACGGCGAACAAGAAAGGCCGACAAGAAAAAATATGAAAATTGCCTTGTTCAGAACAAATCTATTCATTTTCAGATCCCCCTATGATTTCTTTTCTCCTTTTATAGGCGTTAAGCCTCGCTTGATTCTTCGCGTTCAGTTTGAAAATTTCGCTTCTTAGGACATCGCTGTTGCCGGGATGTCTTCTGTAATGATAGAGAACTTCGCGTACTCTTTTCAGCCTGTACTTTTCGGTCACTTTCAAAACCATGTCGTAGTCTTCTCCGTAATCGCAAAAATCGCCTTCGTCGAAATAACCCATCTCTTCTATCGCCGATTTTCTCCAAACTCTCACAGCGCCTGCTCCGTCAACTCTCAGAATGTTGTTGACAGAATATTCTTCGTGCCTGACGACTCCCATCTCATTCAAAACATTCCCATCACAGTCTATAAGGTCGTAATAACTGACTGCCAGTCCGGCGGTTAAGTCAGATTTCAGGGCTTTGATCATAAGTCGCAACGTCGAAGGGGAATACAAATCATCAGAATCGAGTTGAGCGATGAACTGCCCCCTCGCTTTTTTAACTCCTAGATTAAGAGCTTTTGCGATTCTGTTGTCATCCCTTCTGAAGACTCTTATTCTAGGATCTTTTTGAGACAGTTCTAACGCGGTTTCATAGGTTCGGTCATCAGAAGCGTTGTCTACGACAATAAGTTCCCATTCTTTTGTATCCTGCTCGAGCACGCTCGAGACAGCCGATTTGAGAAAATCCGCTCTGTTGTGCACTGGAATGACAACACTCACCGTCACATCACAGGCTTCTTCGGCTCTCTTGGAAGCAGTCTTCCTGGGCTCTTCGTAAAAATAGACTCCCTGCCGAACGAGAAAATTCATGAAGCATTTCTCAATTTGCTCTTTTTGACTGTCGCTGTAGTAAAGATAGCTGAATCCGCCGTATTCACCCTGTGAAGGGAAAAATAGTTTGTCTTTAATGGAATTTTTTCTTTCGACCGTTTCAAAGGAATACATCGCCTCCGGAATCCTCACAATGTCCCTTTTTCCCCAAAATTTCAAATGCATGTCGTAATTGAAAGATTGGGGAAGATTTTCGTCAAATAAATTCTCCTCCATAACGAATGATTTTCTGTATATTCTGAGCTTTCCGAAATTCCATCTTTCTGTCCAATCCCCGTTGTAATCCAAGAGAGCGGTCTTTTTCCCATCGCATGAGCAGTAATCGCTGTAAAAAATACCCGCGTTCTCCTTGTCGGGGCTGAATTTTTTTAAAATCCCTGCGGCTTCTCTCTTGATTTGAACTCCTGGAACAACAACGGTGAAAAATTCTCCTTTTAGGCCGGGTAAAACTCTGTTCAACGCTTCAGGTCCGTAATCCTCTGAAAACAATATTTCAGAATTTTTGGATGTTTTTACGCAGTCCAAGATGCATCTGTGCTCTTTTGACTTTTCAAGAGTTCTGGCCAAGATGAAACTCAAAAGCATGCTAAAACGTTCTCCTGTCTATTTTATCGTAGATCCAAGCCGCAGTGAGGACTTTTGGGACGTATGCTCTGGTTTCAGAAAACCCGATGTTTGAAATATACTCGTCTTCTCCTCCCTCGCAAATCCATTTTTTCGCGTTTCCGGGACCCGCGTTATACGCGGCAAGAGCGATATAAATTTTCCCGAAATAATGGAGCTGATCCGAAAGGTATTTAGAACCAAGCCTAAGATTGTGATCCGGATGAGTAAGGTCAAATGAGTTCATGCCTATCGACGACGCAACGTAATTAGCTGTCGCGGGCATCAGCTGAGCCAACCCAACCGCTCCTGCCCAGGACCTGATTTCATTGTCGAAAAGACTTTCGGTTCTAACAAGCCCCTGCAGAACAGTCGTTTTCAAGGAGAAAACTTTCGCTGCATTTTCAATCGACAGCCTGAAAGCTTGGGGATACAAAAGAAAAAAAAGGTCTGAAGGGCAGCTTTCCCTGAAATGGCTTTTGACGGACGAGGCCAAGACGATTGCTTTGAACCTGTCAAGCCCTTGATCCGCGGTCTTAGACATCAAAAATTTTTCTCTCGGATTTGGATTTTCGATAGCGTCAAGTTCTTTCCTCGCCCAATCCCGCAGGCCAAAAGCGTAGAGATGCCTGGCTCTTTCACAGGATTCAATAGCTTCTGCGCTCAAGCTGAAATCGGAAAATACATCATCGGTTCCGTTGAGAAAATCAAGGTGCAGCGAAGCGCTGAAAGATCTCGATTCAGAGAGTTTGATCTCAGACCTCCGTGCGTAGTCGTCCATCGGCAAAAAAGAGCATATTTTAATAAAGACGTTATTTGCCTGATCAGATTCCATACTCAGGGCAGTCGAATAGACAAGGGACACATTTCTCTCGCCAACGGGTAGTTCGAGAACGTATTTTTCAAATTCAGCTTTCTCTTCATCGTCAAGTATTTCTAAAAGCATTTCGGCAGCTTTGGGAATCATATCGTTTGAATGAGGCGACTCGAGAACAGATCTCAGCAGACCTATCGCTTCCGTTCTGCGGCCATTTTTTATTTTTAATTCAGCTAAAAAGAAAAGCGCGTCATCGTATAAATTACCTGAATTAAACTCTCTGATGAAATCCGACCATACCCGTTCTTCTTCCGTTTCATTTCCTGTAGACCTATAGCAAAGCCCGAGGTTGTACAAGGCGTTTCTCCTGTTGTTTCCAGAAGAAGCTCTTTCAAGATAAACCACTGCAGTAGAGTATTTTGAGAGCTTTCTCAGAGCCCTGCCCATCAAAAGAGAAGCTTCCAAGTTTCCCGGATGAGATTCCAAAAATGTCTCGAGCAAATCGACTATCTTTTCGTATTTTCTCGATTTCTCGAAAGCGCGAGCCAAAGCGACGGTGTCCGCTTTTCCCAGTTCGATCAACATAGACCAAGCAGTGTCGATTACCTCTCCCGAAGATGAAAGGAGTTCATTCAAATTCGTTATCGCTTCATCCGTATCACCTACAGACAAAAATATTCTCGCCGCCAAGAGCTTTTCGCTTTGGTCGAAGTCGGCGGCTCTCAAATGTTCGACAGCTAAACCCCTCTCGCCTCTTGACAGATAGACTCGAGAAAGATTTTTGGAAACATCAGAATTCAGAATGGATTTGTATTTGTCGCAAAAATCTTCTCCGAGTTCAATCGCCGAAACGGTGTCACCTGTCTGTAAAAGGGATAAAAAAACAAAATAGTCTGAATAATCCTCTAAAACGCGGGGTGTTTTTCCCGAAGACATCGATTTTCTGAACATATCCAGTGCGACTTTGAAGTCGTTCTTTTCAAACGCCTGAACTGCACGAGCGAAATCATCGTAACTAAACATGAAGTTGTTGTCATATCTGTACAATGGTCCGGCTATTTCTACTGGAATGGAATTTTTATCCGCGATTTTCCTCGCCCAAAAAAGACTGCTGTCAATAGCGTTCATAGAAAAATAAATTCTAGTTGCCGAGATACAGTACTCTGGAGAAGCCCTGTCAAATTCGTTTACGTAAGACAGAAGATCTCTCGCCAGAAGCACATCACCTTTTTGAAGTGCTATTTCAATTTCCCTGATATCAGATCCAAACAAAACTCCTGAAGACAAAGCTGAAGACAACAACAAAACCGAACAGATTTTCTCCATATTAATCCCCTTATTTCAGGAGAGGGGGTTTCCCTTTGCAATCCTGGGGCCCGTCTCCTGTCGCTCCATGGATGCACCTTTTCAACTCATAACAATTCGCTTTTTCGTAGCAAGGTCTCTTTTCAGTCCATTTTTTTTCGTAAAATTCTTTAAAACTGTAAAGTTTGGCTACGCGGCAACCTGGAAAATAGTGCTTTAAAATACTCTTGGGGTCAAACCCTTTTTCAGCGAGGGTCATCGCTCCTATCTGACACATTCCAACTCCATGCCCCCAACCGGCTCCTTTGCATACCCAATGGTCTTTATAGTCTTTTAAATAAAACGAGGCTGAAGGCAATGTGTCAGCTGAAAGTGCTTTTCTTATGTTCAACTCACCTTTCACTAAACATTTGCCGATTTTTCCCGTAAATTCAATCTCGGTGACCCTGAAAGAAGATGTGATCTTTTTTGGCGCTGCAGACACTATTTCTCCGATATCAAAACCTAATTTCAAAAGGTTGTCAGACACCGCTTTTTTTGACACTGTCCTTTCCCACCGATAATAATCTTTGGAATATGAGAACTCTTCGGGTTTATAGTGAGCAGGCGAACATAACGCCTCGTGAAAATCGCTGTTGACGTATTCTTCAATTCTCTCAAAACAGACCGTTGACTCCAGACAATCGTATTTTCCAGGCATGTAAGGATGCGGAACTTCTTCGGTCCAAGCGTCTTTGAATTCAGCTGTTATGCCTCCGCATATTTTAGAAAATCTGCAGTCGGCAATTTTATTTTCAAACAGCAGAAACTCACCTGCCGTTTCGGACACCGCTTTGATTATCTTTTCATTTTCCCGCAGGACACCCCTGTAATCTTGGCAGTGATCGTCTGCGCAGAGATGAAAATTTTCTTTACTGTGCAGTTTTTTTGACATGCTGAAAGCTGAGGATCTCGCCAGTATTGCTTGGACTTTTAAAAATTCAAGGGAGCATTGTGATTTCATTTCCGAACCGACCACCGACACGATATAGTGTTCAAATGGCAATTCATTGACGAGGACAAGCCCCTGCGGTGTCGATAAGACCTCGATTATACCCCGAAACGCGTGGTCTTCCGTATGTTCCCAGTGAAATGTACCTCCTACGGTTATTCCCCTTACGACCGTCAGGGAGCCTCTTATCCTCAGGGGAGACGGAAAAGTTCTTCCATCGGAATAAATATCATCGCCGGATTTTCTGAACATAAAATCACCTAAAAAACCTTCTTCGGATTTTTCGACAAAAGAGAGTAAAACTTCCGTTTTGGGACCGTCTACTTTCACCCTTATCAGATTTCTCTTTATCTTTTCGCTGTCATCACCCAACTAAACCTCCACGGCTTTCTCAAGAAACTCCAACGTGCCGAGTTTAGAATCCAAACGAACTCTCAACCCGAGCGGAAGGGTTATCTTATTTTTTATATGTCCAAAATCCGCTCCAACGACAACAGGGCATTTCAAAACAGACAGTCTCTCCGCGACAACTTCTTCGCATGAAGGCGGTTGCTCGGGACAAGAAGCGAACCTACCCACCAAAACGCCTTTCACTCCCTCGAATTTCCCCGCGGATAAAAGATGGGTGAGAATCCTGTCTATTCTGTAAGGTGATTCACCTGTGTCTTCGAAAGCAAGAATTTTACCCCGTGAATCGAATTCATACTTGGTTTTCAAAGATGTCTGCAGCAACGAAAGACATCCTCCCGTCAATTCCCCTTCAGCAACGCCTTCAATCAAGCCTCTCCATCCTTCAGGAAATTTGTGTATGCCCATATCATCTCCGGAAGCCAGTTTTATGAGGAATTCAAAAGAAAAATCTGAAGTCAAATCAGAGAAATCAGGGGACAGCATCGGTCCGTAAAAATTGATCATACCTTTTTTGAGCAATATCAGTGATATTACCGTTAAATCAGAAAATCCGCAGAAAATACCGTCGAAACTATCGACCTCTTTGGCTGAAATTATTTCCTGAGCTATTCTCGTACAACCATATCCTCCTCTTATTCCCATGATCATTCCGGCGGATTTATCTCTGAAAGCCAGGATCAATTCTTTTTTTCTCTGTTTATCAGATCCCGACAAATACCAAGAATTCTCCCGGAAGTTGTACGTTTTCACTTCGAAACCTTTACCCGAGAAAAAATTTACCGCGTTTGCGAACCTTTCTTTATCCTTCAGCGGCCCCGCAGGAAGAACGGGGACAATGAGAGGTCTTTTAGAAATTGACAGGGGTTTTTTCATTTAGCAAAAAAGAGCGGGTGACCGCTCTTTTTTCCGGTGAAAAACATCTTTTAGTTCGTAAGAGTTACGCTCACTTTCGTTTCACAGTCCCAGTTTTTTTCATACCCATAAGCGTCCTCTCCTGAGATTCGTATAGACAAATACAATTGTTCGGTTGGATTTGCCGTCATGTAGAGGAATGCTTCGGCCGTGGGCACCGGATAAGAATTTATGACCGTTTTTTCTTCTCCTGAGGGTATGCTGACGTCTATGTATCTTGTTATGTCATTGACACCGGTTATTGAAGAACCGTCATTTTTCCTGAATCTGAATTCGACTTTTTTTGCCCTTGCATCTACGTCGTTTACTACGTCGACCGTCACCGAAATTGGGGAACTGGTAGTATCAACCAAAAATATTTCAGGGTTTACATCTTTGATTACGACTTCAGGAGTTGACACCATTTTACCGCAACCGATGCCAAAAAGAGCCATAAAAATTACGCCTGTATAAAATCTGAGCATCAATACCTCCTTTTTTTCTGATCTAATTATAATACTTTCGTATAATTTTTTCAAGCTCTTTATAACAATATATAATTGTTAATATTATCGTATTACTATAACAATTTCTATTTACATAACTACTTATCTATCTATTTAAATATCCACTTGACTTATTAGTGATTTTCTCTAATAATTTATGTATGTTAGGATACAAAAGTGCTCTTTTAGATAAAGTTATCTTCATTTACGAAAGGAGGATGTATGGTGATTTCTCCTCGAGAAGTTGATCCCAACAAATTCTATACAGTAGAAGAAGTCGCTGTTTTCCTTGATATTTCTGAGCAGACAGTGAGAAAGCATCTAAGGGTCAATCTGCTCAAAGGCAAAAAGATTGGAAGGCGTTGGCATATCAAAGGGGCTGTCATCAGAAAATTCATAGAAGGTTAGGCAGGAGGAGGAAATGGCGAAAAAGGGAATAGGCGTAGATATAGGGTCGAGTTCGATAAAAATAGTCGAACTCGCGAACATAAACAAAAAACCTTCACTTGTCAAATACGGGATAATTGAACTTCCCTCCGATGTAATAGTAGACAGTCACATTATGGACCCGCTTCTCATAACGGAAACTATACAGAAAATTATGGAAAGGGAGATGATAAAACCCGGAAAGGTCAACATAGGCCTTCAGGGAAGATCCATAATGGTAAAAAAAATCGAAACAGAGCTTATGAACGACAACGAATACGCGCATCAAGTCAGATTTGACGCTCAAAACAATTTCCCGTTTGATTTTGAAGACATTGACATAAGTCTTGATTTTCACGTGGTCGATAGAAACAAACAAGAAAAGAAAATGGATGTCCTCCTGGTTGCCGCTAAAACAGAGGGCATAGACCAGCAAATAGACCCTCTGTCGGAAAGCGGCATGAAAGTAAACGTCGTGGATTACAACTTGTTTGCCCTTCAAAACTGCTACGAGAAGACAAAAGGATCCATTGACTCCGATACTTTAGCTTTTGTCCACGTAGGCGCTGAATGGTTTTTGATGAGCATTGTTGAAGACGGAAAACCTCTGTTGGCAAGAGATTTGAATTCTCCCGGAACCCTCAAGATAATGCACCAGATAATGAGGAATCTCGGTGTATCGGAAGATGAGGCAAAAAAAGTTTTGAGAAACGAAACCCCTCCTCCCCCCGATCAACTGACAGCGGTCACGAATATTTACAACGATTTTATAAACGAAGTAGCCGATAATGTGTCAAAGCAAGAAGATTCTTCAAACAAAAAAATCAAGAAAATTGTAGTCTCGGGAGGCGGAGTTCTGGTGCCGAGGTTAAAGCAGGGCTTAGAAGAAATCTTGAAAAAACCCGTTGAGATATTCAACCCGTTTCACGAAATTAACACTCCCGACCATTACAGGGAAAAGCTCGAGACCGAAGGGCCGATTCTTTCCATAGCCGCCGGGCTCGCGATGAGAGGATAAAAACTAACTTGAGAGGTTTAATATGATAGAAGTAAATCTTCTCCGACAGAGGGCGATGAAGAAGAGGCCCAAGGCTCAAAAGGGGCCATCGGGCGGAGGCGGCGGAAATATAATCCCCGTCATCCTTGCCTTCATTGTCGTCCTGATTATTCTGCCGTTGGTTTTTTTATTTCAGCAGATGAGAATTAACTCAGTGAAAAACAGGACAAAACAAGTTCAGACCGACATTTCAAGGATGGCCGAAGAACTCGAAGCCAGAAGAGAAGCCCAAAAAACCCTTGAAGGGCTTCAAGAACAGGAAAGACTCCTCAGAGAAAGGATCACCATTATAGCCTCGCTGAATTCAGGCCGGACCGCTTACGCTCACCTCCTGCAGGAAATTTCCGACAGGTTTCCGCAATATACTTGGATTTCATCCCTAACCGAGTCTGGAGGAGCGTTGACAATATCGGGGTTGACACTCTACGACGTCGTTCTCCCTCACCTTTGGGACGGCCTTGAAGAGTCTCCATACATCAACAACATTCAAATAGAAAATTGGTCTCTGTCGAGTATGAACGAGCAGACTGTCGTGTCTTTTGTTCTGACCGCAAGTTTACTTAAAACAACTTTGATTCAAAGTGGAGGCGAACAATGAACAACAGATTGCTCGCAGCTCTGATTTTTTTGCTCGGTGTAGTCGGCGCTATCTCCCTTTTCTTCTACATGCAGATGAACCCTCTTAAATCCGCCAACAACAAACTCAAGCAGCAATTGGAAGTAAAGAGAGCTTATGAGGATTCTCTCAGACAAGTAGTCGACGTAAGCGAGAAAATTGAGTACTACAAAGCTTTACTCAAAAGCATGGAAGGACTCCTCGCCAAAGCCGAAGCCATGGTTCCTAAAGAAGCTGACAGAAACGACATTTGCGCTTTGCTCATAGAACTCTCTCACCAGGCTAATGTAACGATTTTGTCTTCAACACCCTCGGTCCCCGTATCCTCCAACGATGGCACTGGTAGTTTCATGATTCCCGTCGCCTTGAACATAGAGGGCACCTACCAGACGCTCGGGAAATTTCTCGAATTTCTAGCCAACAACCAGCGCATACTTAAACTTTCTTCTCTATCAATAACGCCTTCGACGGTGAAAGAAGGTTTTATAAACGTTTCTCTTGTAGTTAACGCTTACTATCTGCCCGTCGGAGCGGCTCAAACTCAATCACCTGATCAATGGAATTAGAGGAAAGGTGGCAGATATGAAAAAGCTCACAATTTTTTTTCTTGTTTTGTCAGCCGCTTTCCTTACAGGCTGTAAAAACAAAGGCGACGTGATATCGGGGACCATTGGTCAAGCGGCTGAAGTCGTATCCAATGGTTCCTCGGTCAGGATTCAACAGAACACCGCAAATCCGGCCGATTCGGCGACGGAATTAGGAACGATGGGCAACCAGATCTCGACACAGGAAATTGAGCAGATGCTCGCAACGGAAGAATTTTATTTTACCGCTTCGAGGGACCCTTTTAACTCTCCTCTCTCCTCGCTTGAAAAATCGAATCTATTGAATCCACAGGAAGGTATTTTGGAAGGCGTCATATCAGGGCCAAGGGGTCTTCTCGCGATAATAAGAAGCACTGACGGCAAGCATTGGCTTCTTAGAAAAGGAGACAGGGTCAGCGGAGGAAACGTCGCTGAAATTACGCCTGAAGCTGTGACCTTTGTTCTCGAACATTATGGGCAAATATCAACAGTTATCATAAGACGTGAAAATTCAATAAATGGGGAGGAACAGTGAAGAAATGTTTTTTGACCTCCGTTTTATTGTTGTCAGCACTTTCATTTTTGTCGGCGTACAATATAAACGAAATCGAGATATCTCCGGCTTATTCCGGAGCCCAGATAGCGATTGGAACAGACAGGCTGGGCTCATACAGGGATTATCAGTCCGGGGACAACATCGTGATAGATTTCTACGGAGCGACAAACAATCTGAGGGCTGCAGCATTTCCCTACGTCGACCGAGGTCCTGTGGTCGGAATAGGAATAGCGGATTTCTCTTCGAGCGACATTATCAGGGTTGTCATCGAGACCAGCGGATTGAAAAGTTACAAGGTGTCCAGCTCCGGATCCAACCTAATCATCAACGTAGAACCCGTTGTGTCTTCAGGCAGTTTCAGCGTCTGGAGAGCGTCCGAGAGCATACAGAATCTCGAATACTCCGATTTTTCCTTCGGAGGGCTTCCTAGCGGATCGTTTGTTGGATCAGGCGGACTGATCAGCATGAACCTCGACCAGGCAGACATCACAACAGTCCTGAGGGCTATTGCGGATTACAGCGGAAGGGACATTATCGCCGCCCCCACGATAGCAGGCACTGTGACTTTGAGGCTTAACAACGTCACTTGGTGGCAAGCTCTTCAGGCTATATGCCATTCCCATGGATTGGGAATTTCAGAGGAAAATGGAATACTCCTCGTCGGAACACAGGGCGATTTCGACACATGGAGACAGGCTCAGGAGAGCGCGGAGAGGGTCATATACAGAGTCTACACACTTCAGTATTCCACCCCTTCCGAGGTCAGCGCGTCCATTTCTTCCATGATTTCCGAAAAAGGTTCGATTCTTCTGGACTTGAGAACAAATTCTGTGATCGTAAGCGACATTGAATCACGCCAATCTGCCATAAAAGACATGATAGACCTACTCGACAAACCGACACCCCAGGTTGAAATAGTCGCTAAAATCGTCGACATGAACATGGACGCCTCCAGGAGCCTGGGAATAAACTGGAGGGTATTAGGACTTGGAATATTCGATGAAAACGAAATACAATTTGGTGACACAAGTCAGACCTATGGCTCTGGTTTGATCAATTTGAGCTTCGGGCAAATTTACGATTACGCCCAAATTAATGCCAGTTTAGTAGCTATGGAGTCAAAAGGCGACGCGAAAACTATAGCAAGCCCGCACGTCACGGTCTTGGACAACAACCCGGCTTCAATCCTCGGCGGAAAGAGGTTCGGCGTCCCGGTCAGAGGCTCAGACGGTTCGGTGACAATACAGTTCTACGACGCCGGCACGAGGCTCGAAGTGACTCCCCACGTCAACGCCAACGACGAGATTACACTTGAAATAAGGACAGAACTCTCGGACGTCGACGTAGCTTCGGTTCAGGAGGGCAAGCCGATAATAACAACACATGAAGCTTCTACAAACCAGAGAGTGATGGACGGAGAGACGGTCGTCCTCGGCGGTTTCGTCACGGAATCGGAAAACCAAAACGAGAGCGGAATCCCGATTCTAAAGAGCATTCCGATAATCGGATGGCTTTTCAAAACGAGGAGCACATCTACAACCCAGCGTGAAGTCCTAATATTCATAACCCCTCACATCATCAGACCTCACTTGACACCTGCCACTATTCAGTAGTTTTTCTTTAGCCCGAAAAAGAGGGGTCCGTCCCCTCTTTTTTTTTTTCTCATTTCCCCTTGAAATCGGTTTGTTTTGCTGTTAAAAGCATTTATGGCATTGTTTTTTTATATTATGCTGATTTCCACAAACAGCGTCATGGTTGGTTTTTTTTCGAATTTAGACCCGACCCCATACATAAACACAGGTCAAATACTCTTTTTGCCCGACACGGTTTACGCCCATCAGAAAATATTTATCTCTCCCTATTTCATCGATTTCGCCAAAATAAAACTCTATTGCCACGGGCATGAAACTTCACCGGAAATAGATGAAATTTCAAGCACACTGAGTATTCCGGCTTTTCCGGACGACACCTCTAACATCGTGTTTGAAATCACCGGCGAATTCGCTTATCAGAGGGACACCGTGACAATTATATCAGAGAGGTGGCTGGAGTTCTTCCTCGACCCGGACCTGCAATTTTCGATATTGTGGGAAGGAGCAAGACCAATTACCTACTCTCTCATCTCCAGCGGCAGATCTCAATCACCAACTAGCGCCGCTCACACAAAGATTTTTGACAAAAAACCGAGTTCTGAATTCTACGACGGAGGTCTGATGAGATGGTGGATGTCGATTCAGAGGACCCACAACGTCAAAGTGATAACCGACAGCGGAGAAGAAAGGTTTTTTCCAGTTCTCGAAAACGGAACCCACGCGCCTCTTTCTGGAACTTACCACTTCGTAGGGAATCAAGCCAGCCACGGCTGCATCAGAAACCCATTGGCGAAAGTGTATTACGATATACTCGAAGTTGGAGACAGAGTTGAAATGCACTACCGAAATTCAGGAAACTCCTACAGACACGAAAGAATCAATCGTGCTTACAGGTATTTAAACTGGGACGCGCTCCTGGAAGTAGATTCCTCTTTGTCGAGGTACGTGGAAGATGCTAAACTTAGAATTTCAAAAGAGTTCGGTTTGAACAACCGATAAAAGGAGGAAAAAATGAAAAAAATCATTATACTGGGACTGGTCCTAATATTTACGTTCGCCTGTTCGTCGAGAAGGGTGACGAGAATTGACTCCGATCTCGTAACCGATGTCAGCGGAAGATGGAACGATACCGATTCAAGACTCGTAGCTGAAAAGATGATTTCCGAATGTCTCGGGAGCTCCTGGCTTGTCAACTATCATGACCGTTTCGGAGAAAAACCCACGGTAATTGTCGGTACCGTTCAGAACAGAAGCTACGAACATATAGACGCTACGACATTCATGAAAGACATAGAAAGAGAATTCGTCAACGATGGACAAATACGAATAGTAGCCTCGGTCTCCGAGAGAGAAGACCTGCGGGACGAGAGGTTTTCACAGCAAGGTTTCGCATCGCCGGAGACGAGAACCGCTCTGAGAAACGAATTCGGAGCCGATTACATGATGATGGGGACAATAACCTCGATTATTGACGAATCTTCAGATGTCAGGGTCGTTTATTACCAAGTGGATTTAGAACTCCTCGACATCGAGACAACTGAAAAGGTCTGGATGGCAACCGAAAAGATAAAAAAGATAATAGAATAATATTCCGGGCTAATTCTTACAAATGAAAATTTTCCCCATAATTTTACTGTTTTTTTTCTTGTTCTCGTGCTCTTCCAGCAGGGCTAGGTACGACGCGCTGAATAAGTTCTTGTATTCCGGAAACTACCCAAAAGCTATGGACATGTACGACAGTCTGGAAATCAAAGACGAAAATGCGATCTCTCTGGACTACGCGAACAGAGGGCTTCTGCTTCATCTGGCAGGCAGATACCAGGAGAGCAACAGTAATTTTGAAATTGCCGAAAGAGCTATGGACCGTTTTTTGAGGAGCAATTGGAAACAACAGATAACTTCATTTATAGTCAACGAATACACTCTCCCCTACCCTGGGGAAGATTACGAAAACGTGATGGTAAATTTCTACAAAATGTTCAATTACGTTCTCCTGAACCTGCCGGAAGACGCTCTCGTCGAATGCAGGAGGATAGACCTGAAACTGAATTTCCTGAAAGACATCTATGAGGGCAAGAATACCTACACAGACGACGCCTTTTCAAGATATATGGCAGGTATTCTCTATGAGAGCCAAAACCAATGGGATGATTGTTTTATTGAGTATTTCAAATCATACCAAATCTACAAAGCTTTATACTCCCAGAATTATCACACTCCATTGCCATCATCTCTTGCCGAAGCTTTGAAAAGAGCGGCTGTGAAAACAGGCAGGGAAAACGATGTTCCGGAACTTTTCAAAGATCGGTCCTATGAAGATTCCTATCCAGATACCGACTCGATCTGCGAATTTATTTTCATTCTCGAAGCGGGACAAATCCCATATAAGGAAGAAATGGTATCTTACGCGACAACCGAAGAAGGCAAAATACTCTCCGTGGCGCTTCCAGTTATGATCCCGTGCGAGACCGACGTCTTTGAGGGCGTGATGAGCACATCATATGGCGTTTCAAAAATTGAACTCGTTCAGAACTTAGGAGCTATAGCTTCTATCAGCCTTAAAGACCACGGCGGCAGAATACTTGTGAGAGCTGCCGCGAGAGCCGGTCTGAAATACCTGGCACAAGTAGCCGGAGAAAAAATCGGTGACGAAATAGCGGGTGAAGACGATTCTTGGGTAGGAAAACTATTTTCGGGTTTGATAGGAGCATTTTCGGCGGCGACAGAACACGCCGACTTGAGAGGGTGGGCACTTTTGCCAGACAAGATATTTTTGGGCAGAATATCTCTCTCCCCCGAAGACACTATCGTAAATATAACTGTTTACTCACTCGACAGGGGGCCTGCCTCGTTCAGCTACGAAGTAAAAAACAGACCAGGATCAATAATTTTCGCCAAAGAGAGGATTTGGTTTTAAAGGTAATATTCCGAACCTTCCCTCGCAGCGCTGGTTTCCGGAAAGATACTCTTCCCTTTCTTTTCCAACTCCTCGATTTTTTCATCGTCGTATTCAGGGTTCAAATGGAATAGTATCAGCTTTTTAACTTCAGCTCTCTTGGCTTGAGCAACGACATTTCCAAGAGATGAATGCCCGAAACCCTGGTGGTCTGGATAGTCTTCGTCAGAAAAATGGCAGTCGTGAACCAGCAGGTCTGATTGTTTGACGAAATCTCCTACTTTTCTGTCGCCTCCCTGATAGTTTTCGGTGTCGGTGACGTAGCAGAATGTCTTGCCTCGAAAAGAAATCTTATAAGAAAAGGATCCTCCCTTTGGATGAGAAAAGTTCTTATGAATGGACATAACGGCGTCGTTTTCTGAAATTTCAATCTTTTCGGACCTGTTTCTGACAATTATGACCTCTTGGGAATCAAGAGGAAAAATCAATACATCCCACTGGTTGACAGAATTCACGGTTATTTTCGCCGCTGCGTCTTCGATGAAAAATGCAGCCAGAGGCGCAGAAAACCAGGTATCTAATATGTCCCTTAGCTTTACGTCGAACAGGTCAGGTCCGAATATGTCGATTCTCTTACCTGTAATCCATATAGGCTTGAAAAAGGGCAGTCCCAGTATGTGGTCCTGGTGGGTATGGCTTAGAAAGAGCAGAATTCTATCGCATTTATCTTTTTGCAGTGATTTACCCAGTGGAATCAAGCCTGTTCCGGCGTCAAAGACAATTTTCCTTCCTCCTACGTTGACCTCGACACAAGAAGTATTACCTCCATAGACAGCATAATCACCTCCCGGAGTTGGATAACTTCCTCTCGCACCCCAAATTTTTACTCTGAAATCATTCTCGTTGGACAATGTTCACCTCCTCAAATATTCTATACTCTGTAACATACAAGTCAAATACATTGTTGACTTTTTTGATAATTACAAAAAGTGAAATCTTGACAGTTTAAGGTAAATTATATACTTTTATGATTTAAGGGAATGTAAAATTTAACAATTTTAGAGAAAATTCATTTTTAGAAGAGAAATGGAGGTTTTATAAGTGCTTGGAAACTTCATAGACGAAGAAGTTGATGAAAATCCAGAAGATTCAGAACATCAAGTCAGTTATGACACCGAAGATCTTTTCAAGAAAATGGAGATTGAAAACCAGGAATTAGAAAAAAAATACAGGGAGTTATACGAAAATTACCTGAGAACTCTCGCCGATTTTGATAATTTCAAAAAAAGGACGAAAAAAGAGTCCATAAACAGCTACAAGTCTGGTCAAGCGGATGTTTTGAAAGACATCCTCGATTTTTCAGACGACCTGCAAAGAGGCAGAGAATTTTTGGCGACATGCAAAAACGAGGGCGAGTTTTTAACAGGTATTGAGCTAATCGAGAACAAGCTCAAGAATTTTCTCGTATCGCACAATACTCTGTGTTTCGGAGAACCTGGAGATGGTTTTGATCCCAAGCTACATGAAGCTATTGCCTCTGAAAGCGTAGAGGACCCCGAACTCGAAGGCAAAATACTGCAAGTAGTGAGAAAAGGTTACGTAAAAGAAGATGAAGTCTTAAGACCCGCTCAGGTTATAGTAGCTCATTTCACTGAAAATTTACCTGGCTCAAATCAAAAAAACGTTGAAAACTGTAATTAATCTATAAAGGAGTTGAAATATGGCAAATGAAAAAATCATCGGTATTGACCTCGGAACGACAAATTCGTGTGTCGCGGTGGTCGAGGGCAACGAACCGCTTGTGATACCAAATCCGGACGGGGAGAGAACCACGCCTTCGGTGGTTGGATTCACGAAACAAGGAGAGAGACTCGTCGGACTTTTGGCAAAAAGACAGCAGATAACAAACGCCAAAAATACCATTTATTCCATTAAAAGATTTATGGGAAGACGGATAGAAGAAGTCGGCAGGGAAAGAGAACTTGTTCCCTACTCGATAATCGACGGAGGACAAGCCGGCGTCAAAGTAACCGCTCTCGAGAAGGAATACACTCCCCAGGAAATTTCATCAATGATACTTCAGTATCTCAAAAAATCCGCAGAGGATTATTTAGGCACAAAAATTTCTAAAGCGGTGATAACAGTTCCCGCTTATTTCAACGACGCGCAAAGGCAGGCGACCAAAGACGCCGGTAAAATTGCCGGACTCGACGTCATGAGAATCATAAATGAGCCCACTGCGGCAGCTCTGGCATACGGTCTCGACAAAAAGAAAAACCAAAAAATCGCCGTTTACGATTTAGGTGGAGGAACTTTCGACATAAGCATTCTCGAAATAGGAGATGGAGTATTTGAAGTGATCTCGACCAACGGGGACACTCACCTCGGGGGTGACGACTTCGACCAGAGAATCGTCGACTTTGTCGCCGATGAATTCATAAAAACAGATGGCATTGACCTCAGGAAAGATCCCCAAGCGCTTCAGAGACTCAGAGAAGCAGCAGAAAAGGCAAAGAGAGAGCTGTCCTCTTCTCTCGAAAGGCCCATACAACTTCCATACATAACCGCCGACAGCACAGGAGCAAAACACCTCGATATAACTCTGACGAGAGCAAAACTTGAATCCTTGGTGGGAGACCTGATCAAAAAAACCCTCCGACCATGCGAACAAGCCCTTTACGACGCGAAAATGTCTCCGGCTGACATCGATGAAGTCATACTCGTAGGCGGAATGACGAGGATGCCAAAAGTCCAGGAGACCGTTTCGAATTTCTTTTCAAAAGAACCCCACAAGGGAATAAACCCAGATGAGGTCGTCGCTATTGGAGCTGCCATTCAGGGAGCCGTGCTCGCCGGAGACGTAAAGGACGTTCTCCTTTTGGACGTCACTCCCCTGTCCCTCGGGATAGAGACTTTGGGCGGCATCATGACCAAGATAATCGAGCGTAACACGACAATTCCGACGAAAAAAAGTCAAATATTCAGCACCGCCACCGACAACCAGACCAGCGTTACCATACATGTTCTTCAAGGTGAAAGGGAAATGGCCTCCGACAACAGAACTCTCGGCAGGTTCGATTTGATAAGCATCCCCCCCGCTCCAAGGGGCATTCCTCAAATTGAAGTCACCTTCGACATTGACGCTGACGGAATTCTTCACGTTTCTGCCAAAGATCTCGCGACCTCCCGTGAGCAGAAAATAAGAATAGAAGCCGGAACAGGCATAGGCGAAGAAGATATTAACAGAATGGTCAGAGAAGCGACAGAACATGAAACCGAAGACAGAGAAAAGAAGAAACTCATCGAAGCTAAAAACCAAGCCGACAATTTAATCTATACTATCGAGAAAAACATACGTGAAAAATCAGGTTCCGTTTCACCTGAAGAAAAAAACCAAATCGAAGCTGATATAGAAGATTTGAAAAAAGCGATGTCCTCGAACGACTACGTCTCCATAAATAACGCGATGAGCAATTTGACCAACCACTTCAACCCTATAGCTCAAAGGCTTTATCAGCAGGAATCGACTTCAGAGGCGGGTCCACATGAATCATCTCCCGAAAACGGTCAACAACAGGAAGACGCTTCCCAAACGGACGCGGATTTTGAAGTCATAAACGACGGCCAGAAAAAATAAAGACGAGATTTAATTGCAAAGTCCTAACACGCAACAGAGACGAGATTACTACGAAGTTTTGGGAATTCCAAAAAACGCCTCCGAAGATGATATAAAAAAAGCTTACCGTTCTCTCGCAAAAAAATACCACCCTGATCTGAACAAAGGCGATGAAAAAAATGCCTCTGAAAAGTTCAAGGAAATAAGCGAAGCATACGAAGTTCTGATGGACAAAAATAAAAGAGCTCAATACGACAGGTTTGGGCACGAAGGGCTCTCGCAGAGTTTCGGCCAAAACGGTTTCTCGATGAGAGATTTCACCCACATGGATGATATTAGTGATATTTTCGGCGGATTCGGAGGTATCGAAGACATTTTAGGTTCATTTTTCGGGTCTTCTCAGGGATTTAAATCCAGAAAAAGACAAAACCCATTCGCCCCTCAAAGGGGCAGAAACATCGAGATATCTTTGAAAATCTCCTTGCAAGAAATGAATTCCGACATTCACAAGACCATAAACCTTTCAAGACATGAAGTTTGCGATTTGTGCAACGGTTTCGGGTACAAAGACAAAAACGACAAACAGACTTGTTCAGCTTGCGGGGGTTCAGGTTATGTCAAAAAATCTGTCAACACAATGTTCGGAAGGATGGTTTCTACGACAACTTGCCCAAAATGTGGAGGATCAGGCTTCGAGGTAAAAAATCCCTGCCAAAAATGCCAGGGAGAAGGAGTCGTGAGCGTATCTTCCAAAATAAATATCGACCTTCCAGCCGGTGTCATTCCCGAAGAGGGACCGTATGCTCTGAGAGGGGAAGGAAACGCAGGCAGATCCGGAGGACCAAGAGGGGACCTTATAATCAACCTAACAGAAATTCCCGATGGAGTGTTTTTGAGATCAGGACGCAACATACTTCTGAGAATGCCAGTGGGTGTTGACATATTGGCTATGGGAGACAAGATAAAAGTTCCAACAATAGAAGGCGACGTCTTGATGAATATACCTCAAGGCACCCAAACCGGTCATGTTTTCAGGTTGAAGAACAAAGGCCTTCCTCATCCGAAAAAATCCCAAAAAGGCGACCAGTTGGTCGAAGTGATCGCTTGGACTCCTCAAAGTCTGACCAAGAAAGCTAAAGAACTCATGAAAGAACTCGGAAAAGAAATCTCCGGCAGCACACCACCCCCTTCGAGGAAACTATTCAACATAGACTGAACCTTCTCAAGTTACATCCGCTTTTTTTTTCTACATCAATCGATGAAGAGAAAATGAAAGTCGTTTTTGACGAAGATGAATACAGGCACTTGAGAAGAATTTTCAGAATAGGTACGTTTGAAAATTTTTTTGTCGCAGACGGGAAGGGTCACCTAGTAAAATGCATTTTGGAAAGCGGAAGAAGGGAAGCTGAAATTCTCGAGGTTATCGACACATTTGATTTTACTGAAAATAAAATCTCTCTGACTGTGTCTTGTTCCATACTCGAAAAGAAGAAATTCGAAGAACTAGTTTATAAATCAACCGAAACCGGAGCGAGGGCGATCCAACCTTTTTTTTGCTCTCGAACCCAGTGGGTGTTATTCAACGAAGACAGACTTACAAAAATAATGATTTCGGCTTTAAAACAATCCGGAAGAATTTTTTTACCGGAAATAAAAAAACCTTTACCCCTCGCTTCTTTGTTATCTTCAGAAAAAGCGGAGAACAGAGAGTTTTGTTACATGGATATGGGAGCGGATAATACAGAGCCAATCGAACTTGGTAAAGTCAAAAATCTTTTTATAGGACCGGAAGGCGGTTGGACGGAAGACGAAAAGCAATCCTTTCGTGTCGCCGGCTTTCAAAGTCTTTCAATTGGCTACTCTACTATGAGAGCTGAAACGGCTGCCGCGGTCGGCACGGCTCTCATCGTCCAATCGCAAATGAAATCATTGGCTCCATAGATGAAAAAGAACATAGCGATCATATCTGGAACCAGGCCGAATATAGTGAAAATTGCCCCTTTGTTGAAACGCCACACCAACAGCTTCAGTGATATTTTCAGCGTTGAACTATTCCACACAGGACAGCACTATGATTTCTCAATGCACGGCGCTTTTTTCGAGGACTTTTCTCTTCCTCCTCCTGAACACGTCTTTGAAGTCAAGGACTTGAAAGTTTCTGCTCAGATAGGGACGATAATGGTGAAACTTGAAAGGGCTTTTGAGAAAAAACGTCCAGACCTCGCTATAGTTGTCGGCGACGTCAATTCGACTTTGGCAGCTGCGATAACATCATCGAAAATGGGTATAACCATCGCCCATCTCGAAGCCGGTGTCCGTTCTTTCGACATGACCATGCCGGAAGAACAGAACAGAGTCGTCGTCGACTCCCTGTCAGATATCCTGCTCTCACCAACAAAGACAGCTGTTGAAAACCTCAAAAACCAGGGTAAAGACATAAGCTCGATAAAGTACGTCGGAAACATTCTCGCCGAAGCTCTTTATTTCGTAAATGGAAAAAAGTCAGCAAGAGAAAATTTCGGCTTGATGACCCTCCACAGGCCTTTTAACGTCGACAATTCAAAAAACCTGGAGTCCTTGATAACTGCTTTAGGAGAAAAATTAAAATTCCCGATAATATTTCCGGCTCATCCCAGAACCTTGAAAAATCTTTCAAAAATCAAACTCCCTCCGGGCATAAAAGTCGAACAACCCATGGCCTATTCCGAATTCATCTCTGCCCTTTCCAGATGCTCTTTCGTAATCACCGATTCCGGAGGCATCCAGACAGAAGCGACTATATTAAAGACTCCTTGCGTCACTTTAAGAAAAAACTCCGAGTGGCCTGAGACAGTAGATTACGGGACAAACGTGTTACTCGAAGATCCGTCACTAATATGCTATGCGGTTGAAACAGCTGTTGAAAAAACAAAAAAAGCGACACATCCCTATCTCTGGGACAAAGACGTATCGCTGAGAATCTGGAATGAAATCTCCGTTTATCTAAACATAGACCTTATTGACTGACGCCGCCTCTGTTTTTGAGCAGTTCCTGTATCTCGACATGGCCGGCCTGGTTCGCGTAAAACAAAGGAGTGTGATTTTCATCATTTTCCGGATTCACTTGCGCTCCCGCTGAAATAAGTGAGTTGGCTATTTCAATGTATCCGTATTGAGAGGCATAGTGAAGAGGTGTCCAGCCTCTGGAGTTCTTAATGTTCAAATCGGCACCTCTTGTTACCAATGTCTGGGCTGTTTCGATGAAACCCTCGGACACCGCCAAATGAATTGGAGCCACGCCTGAATCCCCTCCAGCTATACAGTTTACATCAGAACCCGCTTCAATAAGCTTTATTAGAATATTTGTTTCCCCGTTGTATGCAGACAAATGAAGAGGCGTCCAATAACCTACGGTGACTTCATCTATCGAAGTTTTTCCTTCTGCCGTCAAGTTCGCCCCGGATGAAATTAGAAGATCGACTATATCTGAAAAACCTTCCCTCGAAGCGTAATGAAGAGCCGTCCAGCCATTTTCCTTTTCGGCGTTTACATCAGCGCCTGTCGATAGAAGCTCTTTCACGACCAGAAAATGTCCGTAATTGCATGCCATATGAAGGGGCGTGACGCCGGCAATATCTGAAATGTCCACAGAAGCCCCTGCCGAGAGGAGTTCCTGAACTACTATGAGGTTTCCCCATTCTGAAGCGGCAAAAAGAGGAGTTTCTCCGTATTCGTTTCTCGAATTGATGCTCGCACCTCTATCCAACAATAGCTCGACAACTTCAAAAAAATCTTCTCGTGATGCGATGTGCAGCGGAGTGTCTCCGGAATCTCCCCACACGCGTGAATTGACATCCGCGCCGTTGTCGAGGAGTATTTTTGACACTTCATATCTTCCGTTGTAAGCGGCAAGGTGAAGGGGAATCCAATAGCCGGCGGTGTAGTCGTCCACCGATGTTTTACCCCTTAAAGTAACATCAGCACCGTTTTTTAACAGCATTTGAACTATTTCTGTGTACCCTTCTCTCGTAGCGTAGTGAAGAGGAGTCCAGTTCCATTCGTCTCCGGAATTCACGTCAGCGCCGGCTTTTATCAACTCTTCGGCGATGGATGCTTCTCCCTGATCACAGGCTTTTCTCAGGGCGTAGTTGTACCTTTCCTTACCTTCGGGATAGGAAGAAACGTCTTCAAGGCTGTTTATCCAGTTGGTCGTCTCTTGAGTTATACTCGCGCTGCATGAAAACAAAAACAAAATAACCATGGATAAAGAAATCCATTTTAAAAAAGCACGACGCTTCATTATAGTACCTCCTTTGTTAAGTTTCTCGTTGTACATTATACAATATTACATGAAATATTTTAATCATATTCCGTGGATAAAAGATTTGTGGTTTTTTTTTACCCCGAGTTTTATAATATCTCAATAAAAATGTGTCAACTTCGACAGGTTAGGATAGATTTGCACGAAATGGGTTACTTTTGCAATGAAAGATAGAGGTCCTTTATACCCAAAGTCTGTTTAGATTTGAGAGAGATGAAAAGACAAAAAAACCTCGCAAATCTACATATACCAGAACTTTTATTTAAGAAATCAAATGAACACTCTATTTAGCATATTGAAATCAGCAGGAAAGATACTGCTGTTTTCAGCTTTGGGCTTGGTCTGTTTTTATTTTCTGTTTGTAATCTTTAAATTCTTTTTTTCCAGAGCCGTAACCCTTCCAAAAAAAAAGTGGAAAGACCTTTCGGCGATAATATTTCTTGCTTTTTCCCTGTATATGTTGACCGCTTTCTGCTCTTATTCATTTTTCCCACAAAAACACCTTGCGGGTTATTTGGGGCATTGGACTTCTTCCTGGCTTTTTTATCTTTTTGGATGGCAGACATGGCTTTTGTTGGCGGAACTTTTTCTCGTATCTTGGAAGTTGGCGTTCAACGCTTGGTCCGAAAACAAAGACAATGGTAAAAATCAAATTTCCGGGCTTTTGTCTCTCTTGATGGTGATCGCTCTTTCTTCGATGTCAATTTTGGGAATGTACACGATACCGGGTAAAAAACCTGTTGGAAACTTCACGGAATATCTCGCTTCTGGTCAAGTAGGTCGAGTTATTGCTGAATACGGGTCAGCTTTTTTGGGCCGCGCGGGTTTTTTTCTGGCTGTTTTGATCTTCCTTTTCACGACATCGGTTCTCGCTGTCGGATTGGACGCTCTTAAAATATTCGGTGGTCTAAAAAAAATCTTCTTTTCAATGAGTAAAATCAAGGTTCAAAGAACAAAAAAGAAAAAAAACGATGCCCCGAAAAAAGAGAGGAAAATTCCGGTTAAATCTCTCCAAATTGAAGAAATCAACAAAGACGAAGATTTGATCATTCAGACCCAGTCCCCGGAATATGAGAACTTCATCGACACCAAATCTCAAGAGACAATTCTCTCGCTTCTGGAAGAAAATGACACTTCCGAAGCTGTCCCTCCCGCTCCAGAAAACAAATTGGCGGCTGTTCTCGAAAAAAAACTCTCCGATTTCAACATAAAGGGAAAAGTTACGGATATTGAAACCGGTCCGGTTATCACTACAATAGAATTTTTCCCGGAACCTGGGATAAAACTTTCAAAAATCAGTTCTCTCTCCGATGACATGGCAATGGCTATGCACGCTGAAAAGGTCCGGATAGTCGCTCCGATCCCAGGGAAATCCGTCGTAGGATTTGAAATCCCCAACAAGACAAAATCAACTGTTTATCTCAAATCAATACTCACCGATCAATCCTTCAGGTCTAGCGATCAGCCCCTGACCATCGCACTGGGAGTGACGACTTCAAACCAGCCGCAAATAGCTGACTTGTCTCTTATGCCGCATCTTCTCGTAGCAGGGACCACGGGCAGCGGTAAAAGTGTCTGTATCAATTCAATAATATGCTCACTGATATCGAGGATTTCTCCAAAAAACTTGAGATTTATCATGATAGATCCCAAAAGAATTGAATTGTCAATTTACAACGGTATTCCACATCTTGTCAGACCGGTCATCGTAGAACCGAAACACGCCCCTCAAATACTGAACTCGCTTATCAGCTGGATGGATTTAAGATACAAAGATTTCGGGAAACTCGGCGTAAGAAACATCTCCTCTTACAACAAAAAAGTGCCGCCAGAACTCAGCAAACCATATATTGTCGCTGTCATAGATGAACTGGCTGACCTCATGATGACAACCGGAAAGATTGTCGAAGACAGTCTTATAAGACTCGCGCAGATGTCCCGAGCCGTTGGTATCCATCTGATACTCGCAACACAAAGACCCTCTGTGAATGTCATCACCGGACTTATAAAAGCCAACTTCCCGGCGAGGATCGCTTTTAAAACATCTTCACAGATAGATTCCCGCACTATTCTCGACGGTCCTGGAGCCGAAAAACTTCTCGGAAAAGGCGACATGCTTTTTTCATCTCCAGGAATGGGCGAAGCGATAAGGCTTCATGGGGCGTATATCAGCACCGAGGAAGCGAGAAGAATCGTCAAGTTCTGGGCACAAAATCATCTGGAAAAATTACTAAAGGGAAAGTTTGCCCAAAACTCAAAAATTCCGGAGATGGTCGCAAATGAAGACCAAGTTCTTGACGCAATAACAGATCCGGAAAGTACTCCAGGCGCTGAAGAAATCCTCGAAAGGTTTTTCAACAACGCTTTTGCTGAAACCGGCACCGACAAAGAGGTTTTATCGAGACACCTGTCGTCTCTCACCTATTATCCTCCCATAAAAGAACAGGAAGAAGTCCCTCTGCCGGATTTCAGCCCTGAAGAAAACTGGGGAGACAATGTCGACGGACTCGATCCTCTTTACGAAGAGGCAAAAGAATTCGTTCTGCGGACGAGAGTAGCTTCGGTGTCGGCGATACAGAGGCATTTCAAGGTCGGGTACGCCAGAGCAGGAAGGATAATAGATCAACTTGAGAACAACAAGATAATCGGACCTCATCAAGGTTCCAAATCCCGAGACGTTTACGGAGAAAAGGAGATAAAATGACTTTTTTGCTGATTTTATTCGGATTTTCACCTGCCGCAGATTCTTTTTTCGACTATTTGGAAAAAATCGATTATTTCTCTTCGCAATACGAAGAGACGGTTTTCGATTCTCTCACCCAGTCGGAATATGTCTTTAAGGGAGAAATATTTCTGTCTCGTCCAAAATTCTTCAGAATGAACGTTTTATACCCAGAAATTCAAACTCTGATATGCGACGGTGATTTTCTCCTTGTAGAAATTCCTTCCGACGACAACAGGATATTGATACCACTTGAGGATCCACAGAACAATTTACCTAGACCGGAAAAATTCATATTCGGCGAAAGAGAAGAATTCCGAGAAACAGACATTACCGCAAGTGTCAGCTCCACTACGATAGAACTCGCTCCTTCAAGTGAAAATGATTATTTCAGGAAGGTTGAAATCACCTTTTCAAATGAAGATCAAACGCTTTTGAGGTTGAAGATTTTCACTCTGGACTACGGCACCAGGGACATGAAATTCACACCCGGAACCCAACGCTTTTCTCCAATTGACGATTCTTTTTTTCAGATTTAAAACCTTTTTTAGACAACGGTCAAAACCGTTTATGCTGTATTATGATAAAAAATTAAACCAACAACAGTGGATTTAAGTCTAAAAAGTGAAAATTGATGGAGAATGAAATCGAATTTGAAGATATTTACAACAAGTTGTGGCCTAAAATTTACAGCGTTTGCCACAGATTCGTCGGAGAAAAAGACGCGTCCGACATGGCGCAGGAAACTTTTATGAAGTTTTACAAATCGATGGATAAATTCAAAGGTAAAAGTTCAGTATACACATACATATACAGGATAGCAGTGAACCTCTGCCTTGACAAAATCAAAAAAGATAAAAAGACCATGCCCCTCGATGCATCGTGCGAACTGCTACCGGATGATAGAAACAAAAGCGACGATCCTCTTGTCGACAAAAAGATTTATCAGGCTTATAAAACTCTTTCAAAACAAAGAAAAACTGTTATTGTGCTCAGGATTCTTGAAGGACTCTCCATAAAAGAAACAGCCCAAATAATGGAATTGTCAATCGGAGCAGTCAAAACGCATCTTTTTTTAGCTATTAAGGAAATGAACGAAAAACTGACAATCATTCGATCGGAGTTGGCAAGTGATTAAATCCTGTTCGGATTTCCTCGAAGCTCTGTATGATTATTCTTTCAAAGATATGGACGAATCTGACCTGGCTTCTTTCTTGGATCATGCCGAAAAGTGCCCTGCTTGCAAAAAAGCATACGAGAACACACTGTTCATATCCGAAGTTTTAGACAAAACCACAGCTCCTCAAGTCATCCCCATCCACCGGTTCGCTTACCCAAAAACAAACTCCAGAGTTTTCCTCATGAGCAGAATACTCGTTGCGGCGGCGCTTTTCACTTTTTTTATACTGCTCACTCTGCCCCAAAAAGAATTGATAAATAATACGGATTTGAGAGAAGCCAACTCAGCCCTCTTCGAGGTTTCATTCTTCAGTAGCCCAGAGATTTTGGAAAGGGCGGTCTACGAAAGCAGAACCCTTCAAGCGGAAAGCCTCTATTACTATCAAGAAGACATGTATTTTCTGCTCAATTCGATTGACGAAGACGAATTTGTATCTCTCAACAATAAACTGAAAAAAGACTTGTTTTTCAAAACATCAGTCGGAGGTATTTTATGAGATTTTTATTAATCTTTTTTCTTTTTTTTGCATCCCAGATATACGCCCAAAGAGACGATCACATGAGGAATTTTGAAGCGATAAAACTTTGGGAAATGGCTCAGCATCTTGAATTAAATGAAGAACAGATAGCGTCGGTCATAAAAATCCACAGGGAGAATTTAGAGATAATATCCGGATTGCATGAAAGACGTTCTGATCTGATAGATGACCTAAAGTTCGAAATAGCTCTTTCTCCGGACGATGAAGATCTCACCCCCATAATCGACGAAATAATAGGAATCGACAAATCGCTTCAGGATCTTCGAGAGAAAGAAAGGGAAAGAATGTTCGAGGTTTTGACACCATTACAAAGGGCAAAATTCTACGTTTTCCAGGTCGATTTCGCCAGACAGGTGAGAGATTATCTAAGGCAAAACAGGTGATTCACTTCTTTCTTCTGTCCTGGTAATTTCGTCTGTCTTCGTCGTCTGTTTTCCCTTTTTCTATTACATTTCTGAATTCATCTTCTTCAAGCAGTTTTCTTCTCTGGTCGGTTCTACTATCAGCAAGCCCATCGAAGATTTGAATTTCTTCAATTTTCCACTGGATTCCTTCAACTTCAAGAGTGTCTCCTACTTTTAAACCGAGCATTTTAGCTCCAATGGGAGAAAGGTATGAAATAATGCCTTTTTCAGGATCAGAATCCCACGGACCTAGTATTGAATATTTCCTTTTCTCGTTTTTTGAGGACAAAAAAACCTCACACCCAATTGACACTTTACCCCTTTCCACGAAATTTTCGTCTATTACGCGCGTTTTGGAGAGTTGATCTTCCAGTTCAGCTATTTTCGCCGCAACCTCTCGATGCTTGGATCTCGCGGCGTGGTATTCAAAATTTTCTGAAAGGTCTCCCATCGCAGCCGCTCTCCTGATTTCTTCAACAATGGATGGAAGAGTTTCGTGTAAAAGTTTATCCCTCAAAGATTGACGGTCAATATATGAACGTTTCGTCACATAAACCGAATCGCTGTGTTCTTCCAAAAGATTTTCCGAGACGACTATTTCAGGTCTCAGCCTGATCAGCTTGGTTCTTATTTCACTTTTCTGAACTGCGTTGAAAAGCGACAGATCATTTATCCAGTTCAGCACAAGTTTTGCCTGCTGGAGAGGTGATTCGAGAACCGCGTTTTTCACTATTAGATAATCATCCTTCTTTAAAACTTCTCTCAACTTGGATGTCAGTTTTCTGCTTCTCTCTTCCTTTTCAGCTGAATGCTCCTCAGCAATAAGAAAAATCCATTCGGCTATTGCAGAATCTGTAATATGGTTTTGTTTGAAATTATTTGCCTGTTTTTTGAAAACCTCGATAGCCCATACAAGAGCTTCGGGGGATTCTGTGGGGTGGCCTAAGATATAAACTACGTCATCATATAAATATTCTTGTGACAAAACGTCCCTGAAGCCAAGAGATTTCGCAGTCAACAATCTTCTCCTCAGGTTTGCGTCTATTCTCGACGAAGCGACAAGGGTTTTAACCAGTTTTACCTTCATATCAGTTCTTGTTGAACCCTCAACCAATTCCAGAATTTCATCATCGGTTAAGCTCGAAAAGTCAAATTTTTCCAACGAAATTCTTTTAAACCTCTTTTTGAAATCCAACGAAAGGAAATGGAATTTCAAACGCAATACCGGCGGAGCTTCTTTAAACCTCAATTCTGCTTGTTTGAATGTTTTCAACGCTTTTTCTTCTAAATCTTCGTCAATTGATCTCTTTTTTGCCGACTGCAAAAAATCCAACAGTTTTTCGTACTGTTTTTCAAAATCATCTTTATTTTCCAGGCTTGGTTCAAAAACCCCTACAGGCGACTTAGGTTTTTTTCTGAGAGAAAACTTGCCTCCTTTTCCTCCAGAGGCGTAATCTATGTACATACAGTTTTTTATTTTATCCCTCGCGGTGTTCCACCAGTTATCGTTGACGCCCAAATCACCAGAAACACTGCTTTTGATATCCAGGCCAAAAGCC
>JAFGON010000005.1 GCA_016926475.1 candidate division WOR-3 bacterium
ATTTGTAAGGGATGAAGCTCGCTCTCTGAGCGAGCTTCATCTGAATTCTCCCAAAAACCATTTCCTATAAATATAGATTTATAACTTCGTGTGAAGTCAAGAGCTTTGCTCTTGACTGGCTTCGTGTAGTAGAAGAACACGGTAGTGTTATTTTACGGTTTCGTGGTGTAAATTGTCTTTAAAAATAAAAAAGAGTAAAAACCACAAAGCGGAATCAAGCAGAGCTCATACCATTAGAGAAGAGAATAGTTAAACAAAGCATTTGAAAATTATGACATAAAAGAAAGCAAATTATCGGCGAATTTGGGCACATCCCTGGGATCAGAACCTTCCTGCATAAGAGACAAATCGAAAAGAAGCGATAAACTCTGGTTGAGTTTGAGGCTCGATCTGTCCTTTTCAAACATATTGAGAAGGTTATTTATGATTTTATTTTTTGGGTTTATTTCAAATATGGGTTTGGAAGCCGGAATGCCTTTGTTTATATCCCGCAGAGCCTTTTCGAGGTTAAAAGAATAACTCCCCTTTTCTCGCGTGAGACACGCCGGACTTTCAAGGAGTTTATCAGATAATTTGACATCTTTGACGTCGTCTTTAAGGACATCTTTTGCCCATTCGATAAAACCCTTGAAACGAGTAAAGTCTTCGGATGCATTTTCCTCTTTTTGAGAATCATGTTCCTCTGCTATATTGCAAAATTCGTAATTTTTGTACTGGGGAGCATTTTGGATTAACAATTCGTCGATTCCGGGCTCAAGATACAATATCTCAAAACCCTTGGATTTCAGCATCTCCTGGACAGGGGATTTTCTGGCCAGATCATCTGATTCCGCGACGAGATAATAGATCTCTTTCTGGTCTTTTAGCATGGAGGATGTGTATTGAATCAGATCTGTAAATTCATGCGGCTGTGAAGATGATGAATGGAAAATCAGGAGTTCAAGCAGTTTCTCTCTGTTTGAGGCGTCTTGAACCGCGCCTTCTTTTAGGTAGTTGCCAAAATTTTCAAAGAATTTAACATAACGGTCCAGCCTTTCTTTTTTTATACTTTCGAGTTCGCCTAAAATTTTCTTTGTCAGGTTTTGTTTTATCTGCATAAGTTTTCGGTTTTCCTGGAGCATCTCTCTCGATATGTTCAAAGGCAGGTCTGAACTGTCAATTATTCCGGATACGAATTTAAGATAGTGAGGCAGGAGTTCTTCGCTGTGGGATAAAACCTGGATTCTGTTTATGTATAGATTCATGCCTGATTTCATGTCTTCAAAAAACGTAAATGGAGGTTTTTCCGAAGGTATAAAAGCCAAAGCTGTGAATTCGTTAGTGCCTTCTGCTTTGTAGTGAACCACTGAAAGGGGATCTTTGAAATCAAACGTCATAGATTTGTAAAAATCGTCGTATTCCTTTTTTTCAATTTCATCTTTTTTCATCTGCCAGAGTGCTTTTTGCGAGTTTATCTTCTTTTTTTCTTTACCGGTATTAAGAGTTATAGGGTATTCGACGAAGTCGGAATATTTCTTGACTAGTTCGGATATTTTCCAGTCCTCGAGAAATTCCTTTTCGCTTTCTTTGAGGTGAAGTATGACTTCTGTCCCTCTGTCGGTTTTGTCAATTTCTGAAACTTCGTAAGTGTAGTCATCCACGTTAGAAGTCCAAAAAACTCCCTTATCGTCAGGTTTGAAACCCTTACTCCTGACTTCGATTTTATCAGCCACCATGAAAGCGCTGTAAAAACCTACGCCGAACTTGCCTATTAGATCAGGAAGCTCTTTGAGGTCGCTCTGGGAGAGACCTTCAAGGTAATTTCTTGTTCCGGATCGGGCTATGGTGCCCAAATTAATGTCAATTTCATCTCTTGTCATTCCTATGCCATTATCTTTAATGGTAAGTGTATTTTTATCCCTGTCGGGTATAATTTCTATGTTGAAATTTTCGTTTGAAGACACGACGTTGTCTTCAGTGAGAGCGAGAAACCGCAGTTTGTTTATTGCGTCTGACGAGTTGGATATAAGCTCTCTGAGAAAAATATCTTTCTTCGAATAAAGGGAATGGACTACTATATCTAGAAGTTTTTTTGTCTCGGTTCTGAATTCGTGTTTTTGCATATAAACCTCCTTAAAATAAGTAAATATATTCAAATTAACCAAAATGACAAGTCCGGAGGTCGACTTTCAGGCGAATTTCGGGAAATTGTTTACCTGTTTAAACTGGTAAAAACAGATTTTTGGATGGATAGCAAAAAATTTGCGGCGAAAGAATCTTCAATGATTTCGACGGCTGGGGGATAAATAGACTTTACAAAGGAAAGGGCTACTATTAAAGCGATCGAAACCGCGATAGTCGAAAAGGCAGCCCCCCAAAATCTGTCAAGCGGGTTGATTCCGATATTCTTGAGTTTTTTATGTAGAAAAAAACCTATCGCTCCGAAAGAGAAACTGACTGCTATCCAGAGTGATAAGGATAAAACATGGGAAAGCCAGGGAGAAAAATTCACCGAAGTGTCCGCGTAAGAAGCCGCAACAGCTCCGACCATCAAACCGAGGAGATAGAAAACCAACCTCACTATTCCAAGTACAGCTCCCGCTAAAATAGCAAGGGCGCATGCGCCTAAAATTGTTATGTCTATCGCGTTCAAAGTTTTTTATTTCTTAGAATGATAAAAGACAACAGAGTGATTCCGGTAGCGATCAGGATAAGGCTGAAAAATTGTGAAAGGGTTATGTATTTGAACACCAAAGCGTTGCCCTCATAATGCCTCAGAAAATCTATTGAAAACCTGTGAATCCCGTAAAATATTGTCAGCCAACAGAAGGTTTCACCTTGTGATACTTTTCTTCTGTCGAGCAACAAAAGGTAAATAGTCAGAAAAAGAGCCGAAATCGACATAAAGATTTGAGTCGGTATGACTTTAATTCCGATTGGAGCGTCGGGGAGAAGTCCGCTGTTGGAATGATCGTGAAAGACTATTCCAATTTTTTCACTTTGCAGTCCGTAGCAGCAGCCGTTCAAAAAACAACCTATTCTACCGATAAAAATACCGAATGTTATAGATGGAGCGACGATGTCGGCAATTTTCAAAAAACCGATTTTGTTTTTTTTAAGATAAATAAAGCCGGCTAAAAAACCGAGGATGAGCCCTCCGTATATTACCATTCCGCCATGCCATACCTGGACGGTTTCAAAGGGATTCGCTCTGAAATAGTCAAAATGCTCAATGACATACCAAAGCCTTCCTCCCGCTACTCCTCCAATAAGAATCCAGAATGAAAGGTCGTAAATCAGGTTCGGGGTAATCCCGTTTTTGGAAGCTCTTTTTTTGGCGAGCATGATTCCCGCGAGAAACGCAAGAAACTGCATAAAGCCATAACTGTAGATTTTTATAGGACCAAGGTCTATTAGAAGGCGGAACATCTCAAACGCCTTCGGTTATGCATTTGGTAGGGCATGATTTAATGGATTCTTGCCAGAGAGTCTTGTCGGTGGGATACCCCTGTTTCAATTGCGGAAGGTTACCCGCCATTTCCATCGAATTTTCTGGGGCTTTTCGCACACAAATAGAACATCCGATGCACCCCACTTTACAGACATCTCTAACGTTTTTGAGTTTTTCCGGGTTAGAACATCTTATGACGATGGGAATATGTATATCATAGAGTTTTAGGATTCCTTTGGGGCACGCTTCGACGCATTTGCCGCAACCCGTGCATTTCAACGGATCAATATCAGGAAGACCTTTCTTTCCCATATGTATGGCGTCAAATGGACAGGCGGCGACGCAGTCGCCGAAACCCAAGCATCCATAAACGCAGGATTTCATGCTTGAGATGACAAGGTTGGCGGCCCGGCATGTCTTGACTCCCTCGTATCTGCATATATCAGGGCTTTGTTCCCTGTCGCCGCCGCAGAGAAGAAAAGCGATCTTTTTAGTTCCTGCTTCAGTTTTTACCCCCATGATTTGAGCAATTTTTTCTGATGTTTCGGCACCCCCTGGGATGCAACCATTTGGCGAGAATCTTCCTTCTACGACACCTTGTGCGAAACCCGCGCAGCCCGGAGCGCCGCAAGCTCCACAGTTGGCGTTAGGTAAGTATTTGAGTATTTCTTCAACCCTCGGGTCAATTTCAACTTTTAATTTTTTTGCAGCCGTGCTCAATATTATGCCGAAAGATAGCCCAAGAGTTCCAACTACAGCAGTTGAAAGAATTATGATCATCGGATCCATTTGTCCTCCTTGAATAGTTTCATACCATCAAAGTCTGTTTTACCGTCGAAAGAGCTTGATTCAAATCCTGATCGATTATCGCCCCTGACGCGAACTTGTGCCCGCCTCCGCCGAGTTTCCTTGAAATTTCTCCCACGTCTTTTTTACCTGAAGACCTGAAACTCAACCTTGTTGAACCGTTTCTCTCTCTCAAAAGGACTACTGTGTCTATGTCTTTTAGCTGTAGCAGATAGTTTGCGAGCCCTTCAGTGTCTTCTTCCGAAATAGAATACTTATCCATAAGGTCTTTTGTCACTTTTGAAAATATTGTCTCTCTGTCCCTTTCAGAATATTTTAGGACATCCGCATAGAACAAGAAGGTGTTCGTAGGCAACCTGAAGATTTCTTTCCATATAACATTTGAACTGATGTCTTTTTCAAGCAGGTTGGAAGCGATTTTAAAAGTCTTAGAAGACACAGTAGAAGTAGAAAATCCATAGGTGTCGGATATAATTCCCACGTAAAGATATTTCGCAATCTGGGAGTCTATCAAATCATCATGAACAATGCTTGCCAACAATTCCGCTGTTGAAGAAGCGTTGGGGTCGACGACATTCAAGTCTCCGAAAAGTTTGTTGTCGACATGATGGTCTATGTCGATTTTCAATTCGTAAAATTTGTTGATTTTCGAAAATGTTTCTCCAAGTCTTCTCGTGTCTCCGCAGTCGAGAAAAAAAGCTGATTCGCTGAATGACGTTGGAGGTGTTGTCGAAAATTTTGAGATCGGTAGAAACGAATATTTTTTCGGAAAAGGACCCTCGCAGAATAATCTTGCCTTGATTTCGGCGTTTTCGAGGATCGAAGCCAACGCGAGCGACGATCCTATAGCGTCGCCGTCTGGAGATGAATGAGTATAAATATCGGCGGATTTGACCGAAGGCATACCAATTTCCGCAAGAAACGGAAAAGTTTTTTTTTGTTCAGTTTCCATCATTTTCCTCTTTAGACAGTGATTCAATTTTTTCAATTATCTCTTTGCTTTGATCCAGCACAAAATGAATTTCAGGCATGTATTTTATTCTTATATTTTGCGCCAGAAGGTACCTCAATGTTTTCTTGTGTAGATTCAGGTGGTTAAAAGTTTTTTCCTGTTCTTCTTTCGTTCCCAAAACACTGACTTTAATTTTGGCGTTTTTCAAACTTTTGTCAATCATGACAGCCGTCACTGTAGTCATGGAAAGGGACATTTTTCTCGTGAAAGAATCGAGAATAGTAGAAAACTCTTTCGCGATTGTCTCTTCGACTCTTTTGGGTCTGTGTGATATTTTCATACCACTGATTTCTCCATTGTAAACGAACCTTTTATGAATCTTTCAAGAGATAGCCTTTCAAGGTCGGAGTCGGAATAAGCCTCATCCGTTATCGTGTTTGCCATAATTTGAGCAGTCCGGGGAGCTAACATCAGGCCGTGTCCTGAAAATCCGCAGGCCTGGAAGTATCCGTCAATTCCAGAAACTTTTCCCAATATCGGCTGGGCGTCAGGGCTCATACAATACAGACCAGCCCACTGTCTTAGAATTTTCACGTCTCCGAGAGCAGGTATAAAATGGTTTAACTTGACCGACATTTCTTTTAAAAAAGCGATGCCTGATTTCAAGGATTTACCGGGCTTTTCACCGGGGTTTGTCTGTCCGCCAACAATTCCCCCGTCTCTGACCTGCCTGAAATATACATTGTATTCAAACGACATTATCATGTTCCTGAAAAATCTGTTTATTTGTTCAGTGGCGAGAATTTCGTGTCTGTGAGGTGCGAGGGGAAGGTCTAAACCCGCCATTTTCCCTACGTCAGCGGCATACCCGCCGGCGGCGTTTACGACAATTGGGGTTTGGATAAAACCCCGTGAAGTCTCAACTCCTTGGATTTTTGAATCAGAGGACTTTATACCAAGAACTTCGGTTCTCGTTTGAAGAGAAACGCCGTTTTCAAGGGCTTTTTTAACGTAAGCGAAATTTATCAGAAAAGGATTTATAGAACCGTCGGTGGGGCACCATGTAGCACCGGCTACTTTCTCAGTGTTCAGAAGAGGGACGATTTTTCTTGTCTCTTCCGGTGTCAGAATTTCGACTTCGAGTCCATGAGCTTTCTGCATTTGAACGTTTTTTCTGAACTGCTCTATTTCAGCGTCCGAATGCGCGAGAATGAGGTATCCGCCTTCTTCATACTCAGTCTGTTCTCCGAGCTCTTCTTCCAGCTCCCTGAATCTCTTGACTGAAGCCATCGCGAGTCTGACGTTTTCGGGGGTTGACCACTGAGCTCTTATGCCACCTCCACACCTTCCAGTGCTTCCCGAAGACACAGTGCCTTTTTCGAGTATGACAGTTTTTTTGAATTTTTTTTTCGAAAGTTCGTATGCTATCG
>JAFGON010000006.1 GCA_016926475.1 candidate division WOR-3 bacterium
AAATGAGTTGACGTTGAACCTGACTACCGTCTTGTTGCCGTCCGTCTGGATTGCCTGGGCTGTCACGGCCGGACCCTGTCCCAATTGGACCGTGTGCGCTGAAAGCCCCGCCAAAGCGGAAAACAGCATTAGAAAACTGAAAAACACTTTCATAAGGAGTCCTCCTGTTTAAAAATCAATTTATTACATTCATCCGGAAAGATTCTTCGGTTGATCCATCCGGGCTGGAAATTATTACTCGAATAAAATAGACTCCCGCTGGCAACCCTGAAGTCTGTAAAATATGTGAACCTTTCGATAGGTTAATTTCATTTTCATCTGCTATCCTACCGGTGACGTCGAAATACTTGATGTTTAAACTGCAGTCATAGGGTAAATCGAGATGAAATTTGTCGTTGCTCACCTGGTATATGTTATAACCGTTGACAGACAAGGGAGTCTCTTCGACTGACGCGGATACTCCAAACATCCATTTTTCAGAAAGCAATGAACGGTAATGACCATTATCGGCATAACTGCGCCAATAGTATGTCCCCACCGGAAGGCTCGGCGTGACTTGCCATGAAGTCTGTCCCCCTGATCCCTGAGACACACCAAATACTTCCCTTACTACATTGACGCATAAACTGTCGGAATACACCTTGAAAGAATATGTCAGCGAGAGACCGTTGGGATCAGTTGAGTTGGCAACTGTGAGTTCAGTATTGCCCGTGACGATTCCACCGTTAGCCGGCGAAACCGGGGTTGGCGCGGATGGGACAGAATCTCCGAATGATGAGTTCATGACAACCAAATCGTCTATATACCACCCGTTGTTGGTGATGTACACATCCGAATACAGCCGGAACCTGATTTTCACATTGTGTTGTGAAGAATAGTCGGACAAACTCAATTCTTTGTGTTCCCATGTATAATGACCTTCGCCGTTGACTGTGAGAATATTCGTCCATGTCGGGTTTTCTGTCGAAGAAATTTCGACATAACCGTAATCGTAACCATCTTCAAGGTCGTATAATGTCCAAAAGCTCAACGAAACCGGGAAATCGACTCCGTTCGCCATAGTCGCTGAAATATTCTGATTGTTACCGTACGCTCCCGTTCCGAGGCTGTGTGATGGACTGTGGGAATAATTTGTCCTCAATTGCCAGATACCTTGAAGTGTCCAGTTAGAAGAACCGGATTCAAAATCTTCAAAAAAACCGTTGGGAGGAGTTCCAACCATGAAGTTGAAAGGGCTTTCACTCAAATAATCGCCTTGAGCGGTGATTACAGCGTTCATGTTAGCTATCCATCCTTGGGGAGTTTCTGGCGTGACGTATACCAGCAATTCGTCGCTTCCGTTGTTTTTTTTCTGAACGGGTAAAATTTCTCCATAGGAAGAGACCGGGTCAATCAACTCTACGTAGGGATCATCCGAATATATACATGAAGAGACAGCAAAACCGGTGTCGAATGCCGCATAGTTGAACAACTCAAGAGAAATCGAAACGGTGTCTCCCGGTTGAACAGCTTCATTGTGTTCCTTTTCCGTACTTGTCCCCACGTTCAGGGTTTTCAAGTATAGTCCCGCAGTCCAACAAGTTATAAGGTTGGCGAGATGATTTTCCGAAATCTGTCCGTCAATCATATCGTCTTGCCAAAAAGCAGTCCCTACTTCGGGTGAAACATGGAATATTTTAGGTTTTAAAGTGTCTCCATAGCCGAAATCAAATGATCCTCCGTTTACGTCGTAGAGAAGCTGTCCCGGTCTTCCGCACTGATAACCGTTTGAGGAAGCCATCATTCTCGTCAAGCTATCAAATTTCCAATTGTCTTCGGTCGGCTGGTTTATATAACCCCAGGGATAAAGATAAAACTGGGAGTAAGAGTGGTAGTCAATGCAGGATCTTATCTCATGACCGAGATAAAAATTTATCATAGATTGCACTTCGGGTTCACTCGCCCCCGAGGGACCTCTGTAAGTCTCGGAAGAAGGATCGTTGCTCGAACCGTTATTGTCATAACCCCACATGTAGGAATAGTTTCTGTTGGGATCTACTCCGTAATTACCGCCGCCGCTGTTTCTACGATTTTTTCTCCACATGCCCCCATACCCTGAAGTTACTTCATTGTAGATATACCCGTCAGGGTTAACTATCGGAACAATCCAGACCTGTCTATTGTCCACGATCCAAGTGGCTTCAACATCCGTGCCGTAGTTGTCTGAAAGCCAATGCAAAAAATAGATTGCGATTGAAGTCCCTATCGGCTCCCTCGCGTGGTGCAGAGCGCAAATCATCACTTCTGGCTCATCCTCCTGAACGCTGACATTGTCAGAGACTTTAACCGCCCAAACCTGGTTGCCGTCCCATGTGTTGTCGCCTGTATTGTTTGGTAGAATGAATCTTTGAGATACAATCTGAGGATGAGCCCCGCTTACAGAATCCATTGAAGTCAAAGCCTCTGAATAGGTCAAATAGTCTCCAAAAATTCCTTCACCCGCCATATTGGATTTGTAGTAATTTTCCAAATCTTCTATGATTATCTGCGGGTAAAAACCCATAGCCCCTAAAGAAGCAAAATCTCTGTCCCTTAATACTGCTTCGGCGTAAAGCCCTGGTTTTAAACCTACGATATCAATTCCCAGAGAAGCCAAAATTTCTGTGTCAGAAGGACCAGCGATGTCTATTTTTGCGAGATTGTATTTCTCGCCGGCAAAAACCAGATTCTGGGCTAGTATTAAACTAACCGTAAAAATTAAAAATTTGTTCATAAGCCCTCTTTAAATAAAGGTTTAAAAATCTGCCCGAGAATTGAGCTTGAAGAACAGCTTCAAAAAATCGCTTCTCGATTCTTTTTTACCGGTTTCGATGTAAAGTGAAGTGGCAAAATCTCTTATTTCTTGAGAAAAGTCTTCGGTACTGTTGTTAATGTTGACCCCTATTCCAGCAATTAAGGTTTTGCAGATATCTCCATAGATTTTGTTTTCTATAAGTATTCCTGCTATTTTTTTCCCTCCGACCAAGACATCATTGGGTTCTTTTATTGAGGTCCTTATGTTGGCTATAGTCTCTATAGTGTTGGCGACCATTTTACCCCAAGTTCTTGGAATTGTCATCAAGGAATTTGCTTTGATGTGAGGATGCAGTAAAAGGGAAAAGTATAGACCCACCTCGGGAGGGCTTTCCCAGGTATTACCCTTTTGTCCCTTGCCGTAAGTCTGTCTGTCAGCTATAACGAGATATTCGTTTTCTTCGTCTTCAATTCTGTCGGAGGCGTATGTATTTGTTGAATCAACCGATTCGAGATAAACAATCTTAAGAGCTCTATCATTCCAATAAAGATCTTCAAATTGGAATTTGTTTAAGAAGATTTCCAAATCTTTCATTTAGTCAATAAATATATTTTAATATGTATAAAATGGCAAAAATATTTTTGTGGCGGAGGCTATACCGGAATTATGACCAATTCATAAAAAGCTCAATCAAAAATTCTGACCTGAGAAAACTCCTTATGTGGCACACGGTTTTTCTGGGAGGAACACCAAAAAATGTCCCCGCGCTTTATATACTGATGCTACACGTCGATATGAACCTTGGCACTTTTTATCCTGAGGGAGGCATGTTCGAAGTTGCGAAAGCTTTCGAAAACTTATCCCTTCAATTAGGCGTAAAATTTGTCTATGGAAAACAAGTAAAAAAAATCTCTGTTGAAAATTTCAAGGTAAAAGGCGTGGAAATTGAAGGAGAACTCATAAATGCCGATATAGTTGTCTGTAATGCCGATTACCATCATGTCCAGACCGAACTGCTTGAAAAACCATTCAGAGATTACGATGAATTTTATTGGGAAAAGAGGGTGATGTCCCCGGGTACTTTTCTCTGCTATCTTGGAATAGAAAAAAAACTAGATCAAATACTTCACCACAATTATTTTTTCACCGACGACTGGGACGGGCATTTCGACAGTATTTCAAAGAAAAGGTCATGGCCGGAAAAATATTCCTACTACGTTTCTTGCAGATCCAAATCCGATGCTCTCAACGCCCCTGAAAATTCGGAAAACATAATGCTTCTCGTCCCGCTTGCCCCAGGTCTTCAAGACAACGATGAAACCAGAGAAGATTTCAAGGAAAAACTGCTCCAAAAATTTGAATTAGACCTGGGAGAAAAGATCAGGGACAAAGTATCCGTGGTCAGGATTTCGACTCACAGAGACCAAATAAAAAGGTATAACGCCTACAAGGGCAACTCCTTCGGCCTTGCGAACACACTTTTTCAGACGGGACCTTTGAGGCCGTCCAACAAAAGCAAAAAAATTCAAAATCTCTATTACACCGGAACTGGAACGATTCCCGGAATCGGCGTACCCCTGACTGTCATTTCAGGTCAAGTGACCGCAGAGAAGATCATTAAAGAAAATGCAAAACAAAGAACTCCTTAAAATTTTCAAGGGAGGCAGCAAGACCTTTTTCAATTCAAGCCTTTTTTTCCCGGAAACTGTTTTAAATGACGTAATAAGACTTTACGCTTTTGTCAGAACCGTTGACGATTTCGTGGATTCCGTACCGGTTAAGAAAGAAGAATACTTCAATTTCAAAAAAAAATATTTAAACCATATCAAGGGTGATGAGACCGACAATGTCGTCATCAAATCTTTCGTGGAGTTGAAAAACCAGAAAAATTTCGATGAATCTTGGGTTGAAGCTTTTTTCAACTCCATGGAAATGGATATCCAAGGCAGAATATACTATAAATTCGAAGACATCGAAGATTATGTTTACGGATCAGCAGAGGTAATCGGACTTTTCATGTGTAAAATTTTCGCTCTTTCCCACACCTCATACGATTCAGCTAAAATTTTCGGTAAAGCCCTTCAATACATAAATTTCGTCAGAGATGTCGTTGAGGATATTGACCTAAAAAGGGTCTATTTCCCAGAAAATGAACTCGAAAGATTCGGAATACTTCGCCCTGATTTTTTAACAACAAAATTCGATTTAGAACAATTTTCAAAATTCATGAGATTTCAGGTTAAAAGGTGCTTTTATCTTTTGGAAAATGGAGAACGAGGCTTGCCATTGATACCCAGAAGGTTGAGGCTTCCCGTTAAAACTGCTTCAGACATGTATAAATGGACTTTAAGCGTGATAGATAAACGCCCGGAAGTCGTTCTGGAAAAAAAAATCCGGCCTTCGAGACCTTTTTTGTTCTACAGAGTTTTCAGCAACATTTTCAACTCAAATTTCTGATGTATACCTATTCCATTTTACTGGTTTTAACCCTGGCATTCCCTCTGATGTTCAGTTTTGATAGTCGAATAAAATACTACAAGAAATTTCACGCTCTTTTCCCGTCAATATTCATAATGGCGGTATTCATGATAGTGTGGGATTACTTCTTCACAAAAGCGGGAATATGGTCTTTCAACCATAAATACATCACTGGATACCACGTATTCAACCTTCCTACAGAAGAAGTCCTTTTCTTTTTTGTGGTTCCTTTTTCTTGCCTTTTCATATACGAATCTGTTAAATACTTCGTGAAAACCGAAATACCTCGAAAGACATCTACATTAATTTGCATTTTTCCAGCGTTGATTTTTCTTGTCATGTCCTTTGTATTCAAAGATCTCACCTACACAATGGTTTGTTCGGCTTTTTTGTCTTTTTTGCTGTTTGTCAACGCTTTGATAATCAAACCTCCGTATATTGTAAAGTTCTTTCTTGCCTACTTTGTTTCGCTTGTCCCGTTTTTTGTCTTCAACGGAATTCTCACAAGCGGATTGAAAAGTATTGACGAGAATCCGGTAGTGATATATTCAACATCAGAAATTACTAATTTCAGAATAATCAGCATACCCGTAGAGGATTCTTTTTATCTTTTGTTTATGCTTCTTCTCGCAACAAATTTCTACGAATTTCTTTTGACGTATAGACGTGTAGAAAAACATTAAGAACTTGAATAGCTAAAACTCTTGCCTTAAAATATCGAAAAGAAATGGAGGGACAATGTCTTCAAACAGAGAGATAGAAGAAAAACATCAAAAATGGGAAAACAACTTAGTCGACAAAACAATAAAAAAGTTCCCTGAAAGACAAAAAGAATTTTTAAGCGGTTCTTCCGAAAGCATCGAGAGGCTTTATCTTCCGCCTGAAAATGAAACCGATAAATACGTCAAAGATCTCGGCTTCCCCGGAGAATTTCCTTTCACGAGAGGCATTCAACCGACCATGTTCAGAGGGCGTCTCTGGACAATGAGGCAATACGCGGGTTTCGGAACAGCAGAAGAATCCAACAAAAGGTATAAATTTCTTCTCTCACAGGGACAGACAGGGCTTTCTATCGCATTCGACCTGCCCACTCAGATAGGCTATGATTCTGACCATCCGATGAGTGAAGGTGAAGTCGGAAAAGTAGGTGTCGCGATTGACAGCCTGAAAGACATGGAAATTCTTTTTGACGGAATTCCCCTGGACAAAGTTTCAACTTCCATGACCATCAACGCCCCGGCCTCAGTTCTTTTGGCAATGTACATAGCGGTCGGCGAAAAGCAAGGAGTGTCAAGAGATAAACTTCAGGGCACAATTCAAAACGATATTCTTAAAGAATACGTCGCGAGGGGAACCTACATCTTCCCTCCGGAACCCTCAATGAGGCTCATCACGAATATTTTCAGATACTGTTCAAAAGAACTGACGAACTTCAACACCATAAGCATATCAGGCTACCATATCCGCGAAGCAGGCTCCACAGCAGTTCAGGAAGTCGCGTTCACGCTAGCCAACGGAATTGAATACGTCAAAGCAGCCCTCAAAGCAGGTTTGGACGTCGACAGTTTCGCGGGAAGACTTTCCTTCTTTTTTAATTCTCACAATGATCTTTTCGAAGAAGTCGCAAAATTCAGGGCGGCGAGAAGGCTTTGGGCGAAAATAATGAGGGATAAATTTCACGCCAAGCAGAGCAAATCTCTTCTTCTGAGATTTCACACGCAGACCGGAGGTTCAACCCTCACAGCTCAACAACCGGACAACAACATAGTCAGGGTCGCAATTCAGACATTGGCGGCTGTCCTTGGAGGAACTCAGAGTCTTCACACCAACTCAAAAGACGAAGCTCTTGCTCTTCCCACTGAAGAATCCGTGAGAATCGCCCTCCGAACCCAGCAAATAGTCGCGTACGAATCAGGCGTGACCAACACTATCGACCCTCTCGGAGGTTCATTTTTCGTAGAAGCATTGACCGATTCAATTGAAAATAAAGCCAAAGAATACATAGATAAGATAGAAGCGCTCGGGGGGATGATATCTGCCATAGAGAAGGGATACATTCAAAAAGAGATACAGGATTCGGCTTATAAATATCAAAAAGACGTCGAGACGGACCAGAGAGTGGTCGTGGGAGTAAACAAGTTTGCTGTGGAAGAAGCTCCTCCAAAGGGACTTTTGAGAGTGGACCCAAAATTGAGGGAAATTCAGATCAAAAAGACCAATGAAGTAAAAAAGAACAGGGACAACGCGAAAGTCCAAAAATCTCTTGAAACCCTTGAAAATGCGGCCAAAAACGAAAATACCGACTTGATGCCTCCTATTGTCGACGCTGTTAAAGAATACGCGACTCTCGGTGAAATATGCCTCGTCCTCAGGAAAGTTTTTGGTGAATACAATGAAAATATTGTTCTCTAGGGGGAAAAGAATATGAAAAAAAGAATACTAATAGCAAAACCTGGACTTGACGGCCATGACAGGGGAGCGAAATACGTAGCCCGAGCGCTAAAAGACGCGGGTTACGAAGTAATTTACACCGGTATCAGGCAAACTCCAGAATCCATTGTCAATACTGCAATTCAAGAGGACGTAAACTTCATAGGGTTAAGTCTTCTTTCCGGAGCCCACAACGAGCTTTTCCCGTTGGTAGTTGAAATTCTAAAGCAAAAAGGATCCGACGACATAATCGTTTTTGGAGGAGGCGTCATTCCCACCGAAGATTTCGATTTTCTCAAGTCAAAAGGCATAAAAGCCATATTCACACCTGGCACCAAGATGCAGGAAATCATCGATTTCATAGAAAACGCTTCATAATGACCGCCATTACATCCACGGACACCAAAGCTCTTGCTCTTGGAGTTCAAAAAGGTTCTTTTCGATCAATAGCGCGAGCCCTGACGGTAATTGAGAATTTTTCCGAAATAGGAGAACAGCTCGTGGATTCTCTGCATTGCAAAACAGGTAACTGTTTGATCTTTGGAGTCACTGGACCTCCCGGATCAGGAAAAAGTTCTCTTGTCGATGGATTGATAAAAATGGAAAGAAACGAAGGCCGTAGAGTCGCTGTTGTCGCAGTGGACCCGAGCTCCCCGTTTTCAGGCGGAGCGCTTTTGGGGGACCGACTGAGAATGCAAAGTCACGCCAACGACCCGGGAGTTTTTATCCGATCAATGGCTTCAAGGGGGCATTTAGGGGGACTGTCAAACGCGACATTCGACGCCGTAAAAATATTCGACGCCGCGGGTTTTGAAACAGTGATAATCGAGACTGTGGGAGTAGGTCAAAGTGAAATTGAAGTTGTAGAAGTTTCGGACGCAGTCCTCCTCGTTCTCGCTCCAGGAATGGGAGACGATATTCAGGCAATGAAGGCCGGAATTATGGAGATTGGCGATTTTTTTGTAGTCAACAAAAAGGACAAAGACGGCGCTGAGAAGTTGAAAACTGAAATCGAATACGTTCTCCGGCTCAAAGAAGAAACCCATGAAAAATCATTTGAAAACGTGTTCATGGTTTCAGCAAAATTCGGCGAAGGAATAGACGTTCTCCATCGCGCAATAAAAAATTTCATTGCTGATATGGTCAAATCGGGAAAGTTCCACGAAAGAAGAAAACAAAAAACAAGAAAAGAAATTGAGAGGATAATCCAAACCAAAATAACCGAATCCATAACCAGAAAATCCGACCTTATCTTGAAGATAGAGAATGCTGTTCTCCGCATTCATGAAAGGGAGATATCACCATATGAATTCGTCAGAAATGAAATAAAAATATAATAAAGGAGCAAAGGATGATTACAAAAATAAACCATATCGCAATAGCCGTGAAATCACTCGAAGAACATGTCCCTTTTTATAGAGATTCGCTCGGTTTGGATTTTATGGGGTACGAAGAGGTGCCGGAACAAAAAGTTAAAGTCGCTATGTTCAGAACAGGGGACGTCAAGATCGAACTTCTTGAACCGGTTTCCGAGGACAGCCCAATAACCAAATTCCTTGAAAAATACGGGGACGGGATTCATCATATTTCATTTGAGACTGACGCTATCGAAAATCAGATAGAAGACCTGATGCAAAAAAAAATAAGAATGATAGACGAAAAACCCCGTTCCGGCGCGCATGGAACTAAGATCGCTTTCGTCCATCCAAAATCATCCGGAAAAATTCTCATTGAACTAACTCAGCAACAACTCACTTAATAAGCTGACTCCAGAGAATTCCCGCCGCAATAGCGCTTCCGATGACACCCGCGACATTTGGTCCCATGGCGTGCATCAGTAGATGGTTCGTAGGATCTTCCTTAAGTCCTACCGCCTGTGCGACTCTTGCGGAATCGGGAACAGCTGATACTCCCGCGGCTCCGACAAGGGGATTAATTTTATCTTCCGGTTTGAGAAAAATATTCATTATTTTCGCGAAAATGATGCCGCCTGCAGTGGCTACCGCAAAAGAAAAAGCTCCAAGGGCGAATATTTTAAGCGACTGGGGCGTGAGAAAATACTGGGCTTGAGTGCTTGCGCCGACCGAAAAACCTATAAGAATTACCGCTATATCGTTAAACGATGTCCTCGCTGTCGATGCCAACCTTTCAGTGACACCGCATTCTTTTAATAAATTTCCAAAAAACAACATACCCAGAAGTGCTATCGCGCCGGGGGCGACGAAACAGGTAACGAGAAAAGCTATTATTGGAAACATAATTTTTTCGATTTTAGTCACCTTCCTGGAGGGCCTCATTCTTATCAGTCTTTCTTTTTTTGTCGTAAGCAGCTTCATTATCGGAGGCTGAATCACCGGAACCAAAGCCATGTATGAATAAGCTGAAATAGCTATTGCTCCGAGCAGGTGAGGCGCTAATTTAGAAGACAAAAAAATCGCCGTCGGCCCGTCAGCCCCGCCTATGATGCCTATGGCTCCGGATTCAGCCATAGTGAATCCCAACAATTTCGCCCCGAAAAGCGTTGTAAAAATTCCAACTTGAGCGGCCGCTCCGAGAAGTAGAAGTTTGGGGTTAGACAAAAGAGCAGAAAAATCCGTCATGGCGCCAATACCCAAAAATATGATGGGAGGATAAAGTCCGCTTTTTACGCCCCAATATATGATGTTTAAAAAAGAAGGTCCTGATGAAGAAACGTCCTGATAACCGAGAGCCATCGATGCTTCGTAAGGTATGTTCCCGACAATAATTCCAAATCCTATAGGGACGAGAAGAAGCGGTTCATAATTTTTCTTCACGGCGAGGTAGAGGAGTATGAGTCCGACAATAATCATTATAACGTTTCCCAGGACGAAATTTCCGAAACTTGATGTCGTCACCACGTACTTCAAAAAAGCTCTGTAAATGTCAATCAGTCCGTTCATCGGGGCTTATCCTACTTTCAGAAGGGTATCACCTTCCAGGACGTTCTCCCCCTCTTTTACCGGAATTTCATTTACCGTGCCGGAGACAGTAGATTGTATTTCATTTTCCATCTTCATGGCCTCCATAATCAAAACGACCTGCCCGGCTTTTACTTCATCCCCGTTTTTTACGAGAATCTTTTTTATAAGCCCCGGAAGAGGCGACTGAATGTTTCCGGGCAGCTTCAAATCGACTTGAGCCGGATGATCCGTAGTTCTCGCTTTGGTAGTGGCATCCATGACGAATTCTGATTTTTTTATTGTCGGGGTTTTTGTTTCTTTCTGTTCTTTCTGCAGTAAAACTTTGTAAAGGATTCCATTGACTTCTACTTTCGCGAATGTGTCTGTGACATCCAAAACATCGACATTGTATTG
>JAFGON010000007.1 GCA_016926475.1 candidate division WOR-3 bacterium
GTTGGTCTTTATGAAATTTTCTATTTCACCGACAGATGACGGCAGTGTCGATATTTCTTCTTTGAGAGTCGAAAAATATCCGTCGAATGACGAAATGAGATCTTTTTGATTTTTCCCCAGCGTTTCTTCAAGAGACCTGACGAATTTTTCTCCTGTCGATATGTTTTCTTCCTGGATTTTTTTTAGATAATCGAGGATTTTTGTGTAGTTTGGTTCGGTGATAATTTTTTCCAAATTCTGAGAGGCTGTCGTTAGGTAGGAAGAGAGGTTTTCTATAAGAAGAGCCTGATTTTTTTCGATTGAATTGTTTAAATCGACCGCAAGGGTGTCAAAAAAATCCTTCTCGCTTTTTTCGAATTCTTTGAAAGCGCTTTCTATGTTTATTCTGTCTTTAATCTCGGTAAGTTTTAAAACAGAGCCTTTCAGAAGCTCTATCATTTCTGCGAGTTCAGGGGATTCTTTGGGTTGTTTCAGTTGGTCCAGGAGAGAATTGGATTTTTTTACAAGTTCGATTAGCGTTTCTGAAGTGCTGCGGTAATTCTCTATTTTCTGTGGGATGAGATCAATAGATTCTTTAATTTTTTCAGATGCATGGTTTATGTTGGATTCAACGGAAGATATTTTCTCAGAGATATTTACATCCGGCTTGAGGTCTTTTAAGTTCTCTTGCGCCTGTTTCCAGGTGCTGTTGATATCGAACAAAGAATCTCGGAGTTCCGCTGATTTTTCTTTTATGTCTTTCAAGGTGTTGACGACTTCCAGAAGTCCGCAGTCTCCTCTTTCCGTATTGTAAAAAACGCAATCGGGACTGCAAAATTTGGGTTCTCCGGGAGTTGATGTAAACGGGCAGTTTTTCATGTTCCCTCAATTGCTTTTTGGATTGTTTTTTCGTCAAATAAACATTCTTTTTTCCTGATTTTTGAAAGTATGACAGGAGGATTGTCGCTTAAAATTTTTCCTGCGAATTCTCCGTAAACTTTCTTGAATTCTTCGCTGAATTGGTTTGAGAAGGAATTGAAAAGATAAAATGCGCTCATGTAGTCGGACATTTGCAAGTGACATGAAATAAGGAGCTTGGTGAATTTATGGTCTGTGTTTTTTTTCAGGTTTGTCCAATTCTTTTTTACAAGGTAAATTGCAAGAGGATAATTACCCAAGGAATAATAGCAAAGACATTTTTCATAAAGCGCTTCCTCGGTGTTGTCGTTTTTAAGAAGTTCCAACGCTTTTTCAGGGTAACCTGAAGCTCTGATCAACTTGACCAGATGAAGATGGTCTTTGTTTGTCTTTGCTCTTTGGATTTCTTCGAGTCTTTTGTCGTTAGCCCAAACGAAAAATTGTTCTTCTCCGATTATTTTCCTGTATGTGTTAAGAAATTTGACGGATTTTTTCTTGTCAAACGACACAATGAAATCCAAAGAATCTTGAAGAGCGAGTTGTTTTTGAGAGGAAGTGAGTTCTGATTCGATTATAGAATCTAATTTTTTGTAAACTTGGTTTGACAGATTGTTTTTAAGCATAAGTTTCAGAAGAATCATCTGAAGATCGAAATTATTTTTCGAGGGCGCAAGTTTCGAGAACCTGTAAAGAACCTCTTTTATCTGGTTTTCCGATAGATCATCTTTGATGTCGTTGAGCATGGAAGCCGCCTCTTCGTAGTTTTTCTTCTCATGCATTATAAAGCATTTTAAAATTGCCGCTCCGAGGTTTGAAGAATCTTTTATGTAAGGCAGAATATCCTCGCCGAGGTTTGGGTTGAGTTCGAAAGCCCTTGAAAATGATTCTACGGCTTTTTCGTTGTTTTCAATTGAAACCAGAATTTCCGCGTGCTTGAAAAAAATGTTCGGATCTAAAAATCCGTTTTCTATAATTTCTTCCATTTGCCGGGCCAAGATTTCCCTTTCTTGAGGGTTTTCAGGTTTAATCCTGACCAAAGAATTTTTCGCTTCGTCGAAGCGATCATTTCTGAGTGATATTTCCGACCATATCAGTCGATAAATTGCTTTGGGTTGATCGGTGGTGGAGATCTTCTTTTTTGCAAACTCTGCGATTAAATTATTCGAAGGATTGCGGGAGAGTATTTTTTTTATCGTCGAATACAAAGCATCGTATTTCTGACATTTATCTGAGATTTCTACCATTATGTTCAGGTTTTTTTCCGAGTCGCTGTTGGAAATTATCTTTTCCATTTCTTCAAGAGATTTCTGGGCGTATGATTCGTCGTATGAAACGCTGAGTTGAAACTCAGTTGATGCTTTGTCGAGTTCCCCTTCAGAAGAAAGTATTTTCCCCAAGTAAAACCTGAGGTTAGCGTCAGTGGGGGCTTGTTGCAGCTGGGATTGAAATACTTTTATTACTTTGTCGGGTGAGATATATGAGTTCGAATAGAGGTCGTACAAAAGACCTGAGGATTTCTCGTAGTTTTCAGTTTTTGAGTAGGCTTTTGAAAGAATATAGAGAGTTTTTGGGTCCTGAGAAACTTTGCTTACCTTTTCTAGCAATTCAATCGCTTGGTTCACGTGTTTGGAGGACAAATCAAGGCTGTTGGAAATATAGTTTAAACCGTTTTTATAATTTCCTGTTTCGATTGAAGCTTGCCCTTTAATTATATTGAAGTAAGATTTATCCTCGAGCGGGAGTTTTTCTGGGATCTTTTCCATTTCCTGGTCGAGTTGAGAGAAAAGCTTCCTCTTCAGCAGAAAGTCGAGGTACCCGAACAAAACCTGGTAGTTGTCAGGGTAGACTTTTTTAAGTTTTTTAAACAGGTCGAGAGTCCACGGATCTTCTTTGGGATAGTCCATTAAATCGCGCAGTTTGTTCAGGGCTGTTTCAAGATTTTTCTTCTTCAGCAATATTATAATATTGCTTTTTAAAACCTCTTTATTTTTTGGAAATTTTTCAGAGACCATTTTCAACAATTCATTTGCCAATTGCTGTAATTCTTTATGTTCTCTTCCCAACATCTGTATAAATTTCAGAGCATTTTCGGGTTTTTCCGCTTTTATAGAAGCCAGAATCTGCGCCACCATGGAAATATCATCTCTTTGTATATTTCTCGTGAAAACATCGACTACCTGAGAAACATTAGGGCTGACTTCAGGGTATATCTCCGTCAGCACGTCCAGTTTAATCAAGAGTTCTATGCTGCTTTTTTCATCCCTTTCGAGCATTTCCTGGGCTTTTTTTACAGCTTGTTCAATTCTGTCAAAAACCGATGAGAGTACGAAAGAGACGTTTAATTTAAGGTTATCCAAAAACCTTTCCATGAGACCAGAACAGATCTCGAATGAATAAGCCGTGTTTTCCCTTATCCCTGAAAAAACGAGGTAGTCTGAAATTACAATGGCTGTGTCGAGGTTTCCTCTGCTGGCGTTGATTTTTCCCAGGAGGTAAATAGCCCTGTGATTCTCGATGTTCTGTTCGATTACTTCTATCAGCAAAGATTCTGAACGGTCGGCGGACTCAGGGTAATTTTTTAGAAGTTTTTCAATTATATCGACCGCCTTGTCGAAATCCCCTTTTTTTACGTATACGTCAAGGCAAAGATTGTATATGTTTTCATCAGGAGACTGCATCAAGATGTCGAGCTTTTCGGAAACCCAGTCAATGTATTCACTTTTGTCGGAAAAGAACTCCAGTTCAGTCGAGGCTTCGGAAAATTTTTTCTCCGCGATCAGTTGCTCTATATACTGAAGTCTTGCTTTTATGTTTTTCTTGTCTGTCTGTAGCATGGATTTTAGGTATTTAGCTTCGGTTTCTTTAGGCAGGTTTGATTTGTTTACGAGCTCCAATGCCTTGTCTTGGTTGTTGGTCGATATGTAGAGGTTGAAAAGAAAATCCATGCTGTTCAAACTCAGGTCTTTTCTTGAAGACATCAGTTCTATTATAGATTCGGCGCAGCTCGTATCTATCTGGAGGGCTCTTTGGAATGATTCCAACCCTTCTCTGTCTTTTCCCGCGGTAAGCTGAAATTTACCCAAGTAAATGTGTGAGGTGGGTGAACGGTATTCACTTTTTGCCATCCAAGCTAATTGGCTGATGACAGTGTCCGACTTGTCGGGGAATTCTGAGACCAAGTCTTCGAAAAGCTTCATCGAGGAATCCCTGTCGTAATAAAGGGTCAAAGAGGCTATAGAGAAAAGCAGAGAAGACCTCTTTTTTAAATTCGCGGTCCCCTGTGGAAAATTTTTCAATATCTGTTTTTTAGCCTCTATCTCTTTGACAAGCAAATCCTTGGGCGTCTCTTTGAGAAAATCCTTCGCCTTGTCGTAGTCGCCTTGTTCCAGGTACAAAGAGCCTATGAAAAGACCGACCTCGGGAAGTCTGTCGCCCAAGAAAAAACCGTCCTCGGCTCTGGAAATTGTGTTGATTATGTTTTCCGGAGAGAGCATGTGCGCCATGGTCAGGCTTTTGGTGGCGCCGGGTATGTTCATCTTCGCTTGAATTCTTCCCAATTCGAGGTATAAATTGTAATCTTCCTGATTCCGGGATTCTCTTTCGAGAAGGCTGAGCGCTTTCTTGTTTTCTCCTTGATCCTCGAAGCTTCGAGATTTTTCAAGTATTTTGTTTATGTCTTTTCCCAATATGAATTCGAACATAATTATCTTTATTTTTACATTTTTCTCGTCTAAAGGTCAATTAAATAAGCGCTTGCTTTTTTTATTCCCCTCAATATAATAACAAGGATAATAAAGGAGGTAAAATGAGACCATACGTTAATGAAGCTGATTGTATTGCCTGTGGATTATGCAAAGATGTCTGCCCGGCCGATCCCAAAGTTTTTGAAATTGAAGATAAAGCAAAGGTCGTTCATCCTGAGGCTTGCACGGGTTGCATGGAATGCCAGAACAACTGCCCAGTCAGCTGCATTGAAGTAAAATAAAATTTTTTTGTTTTTATAAAAAGCTCCCTCAAAGGGAGCTTTTTTTTGTCCAGTTGAATTATTCCGCCCGATAAATTATAATTCCGCTTTTAACGGCTTGTAAAAGGAGTACTTGAAAATGCCCTCAATAATTCTTATAGCCCAGATGTTTTTTTTGTGTCAACTCAGCGATGATGTCTATTTAATAAACCCTGAAACTTACATCCTTCACCCGAGAGACAGACTGCAGCTGGTTATTTCGGGAGCGCAGGGTTTCGTCCAGGACCTCGTCGTAAACGGCGACGGCTCAATGATAGTCACCGTGGGTTCCCCCGGGACGATCGCTGAACCGTCTGAGACTCCAATCCCCGGCGAGACCAGCATGTTGACTTCGGATTTCGCGACAGGCATGCCTCTGGGTGTTGTATACGCAGAGGGCAAGTCTTTGAAGATCGTAGAAGAGGAAGTTCGAAGTCTTGTTAAGAGGTATTACACAGGCGTCCAAGTCAGCCTGGTGATAGTCAGACCAAGGCATTTCATAATATTGCCCACGGGCGCCGTGGCGAGAGAAAACCTGCCCTTGGAAGTTACTCCTCTGACAAGAGTTTCCCATGCAGTCGGAAATTTAATTTTAAAACCGACCGCTTCGCTTATGCGTATTGAACTAAGATTCCTCGACGGTTCAGTTGACACCGCAAATTACATAGAATATTTGAGAACGGGAGACATTCAACACGACCCGACTTTCAGGGAAGAAGGTGTCAACCTTTATTTTCCCGAGATTGAGAAGTCGGTTGAAGTTTTCGGCGCGATAAATCCCTACGGGACGTTGGCTTTATCCAGAGATTACGACACCCTCGAATTATTTCAGAGTCTGAGCGCTATACACGAAATATACGAAGGAGAGACTCTTAAAGATTTGATCGAGATAGCCGGAGGCCTTCTTCAAAATGCCGACGCGTCTAACATTACTGTCAAAAGAGACGGCATGACGCACAGAATAGACGGGACCGAACGTGAAAACCTGTCTTCTTTCATACTTCAGGACGGCGATATAATTATGATTCCGGAAATTAGAAATTCCATAACCGTAATCGGAGGGGTCAGTAATCCTGGAGACTATGCTTACGTTCCCATGAAAACCGCTTTTGAATACGTGAGCATCGCCGGCGGCGTCACGGACAGAGGCATGCTTGAAAAGGTCTCTGTGTATTCTTACGACGGAACACACAAAGGGGACGGCATCAACATTCTCGTCGAAAGAGGCGATATTGTGAAAGTTCCCGAGGTGACTTTAAAATGGTGGCAGGATTATTCCACTTTGGTTGGCACTCTGATTAGTATAGCATCTTTAGTCATACTTCTTTCAAAATAACTTACAGGAGGAAAAATGGCTGAACTCGTAGGAAAAGCTTTGGTGGCGCAGGGTGGAGGACCGACAGCCGTAATAAATCAAACACTCGCCGGAATAATTCTGGGGTCGAAAGAATATTCGCACATTTCTCGCCTCTACGGCGCCGAGAGGGGTGTAAGGGGCATTATCGAGGAAAATTTTTTAGACCTCTCCTCCGTGTCTTTTGAAAACATCCAAAAAGTCGCGAGAACTCCGGGAGCGGCCCTCAAGAGTACGAGGGATAAACCTGATAGCGATTACTGCCTTAAAATTTTCGATAAATTTAAAAAGCACGACATCAGATATTTTTTTTACATTGGGGGAAACGATTCTGCAGACACTTGCCGGATCATCAACGAACACGCGAAAGACAACAACTACGATCTCAGGGTGTTTCACGTCCCCAAGACAATAGACAACGACCTTTTGGTCAACGACCACACACCCGGATATGGCTCCGCTGCTAAGTTTGTCGCTCAAGCTTTCGCCGGCATCGACCGCGACAACTATTCGCTCGAAGGAGTCTACATAGGAATCGTCATGGGAAGGCACGCAGGTTTTCTTACGGCCGCTTCAGCCCTCGCTAAAAAATCGGAGTTTGACGCGCCTCATCTCGTGTTTATCCCCGAGTATCCATTTCATACGGATAAATTTCTCGGGAAAGTAGAAAAAGTGTTTTCCAAATACGGCAGATGCGTTGTCGCGGTGAGCGAAGGGATAACAGACGCAACCGGAGAGCCCATTATAAACACCCTTTCAAAAGGAGAAAGAGAAGTGGATTCTCACGGCAATGTTCAGCTCTCAGGCACTGGAGCGCTTGGCGATATGCTGTCAAATATTGTAAGGACTGAACTCAAAATAAAAAGAGTCCGGTCCGACACTTTCGGCTATCTCCAGAGGTCTTTTCTGGGTTGCGTCAGCGAAAGTGATTCGACAGAGGCGAGAGAATGCGGCGAGATGGCTGTCGTCTATTCGTCGGTCACGGAGTCCGACGGCTCGGTGACTATCCGCAGAAAAGGGGAGTACGAAGTGGAATACGACCTCACCCCGTTAAATGAAGTGGCGGGTAAGACAAAATTGATGCCTAAAGAATTCTACGACGCCGACCAAAACAACGTCACCAAATCTTTTATGCTTTATGCGAAACCTCTCGTGGGAGCCTTCCCGGATTCGGTGAAATTATCAGCCAGAAAAATTGAAATTTAAAAGGAGAAGTTGATTATGTCAAACGTCATTCCAGAGAATATTGAAATCATTGACAATCCGGATCAGGAGAAATTCAGGGAGCTGACACTGAAGTATGGTCCCGCTTCGATAAAGACATCGTACGGAAACATCCTTAAATTGACGAGAAACAAAGCGAGGAAAGCTGAATACACCTATATAATCGACGAAGAAAAAAACGCGCCGCTCTACTCGAGCAAAATTATCTCTCGGGAGAAAGCTTCTGAATACATAAAAAAAGCCCAAAGCTACATGCAAGATCAGAAAAAATTGATAAAAATAGACAGGTATGTAGGTTTGGGAGAAAGGGCTGTCGGTGTGACATGGTATTTTGACCTTGAGTCCTCCAATATCGGTGGAATGCAGCAAGTTCTCACGTTTGAGCGTTCCGATGTCGAAGCCGCAGAAAAGCTCGGAAGACCTTTTGAACCGACTTTTATTCTCGTATTTCTCGCCGGATGTCCCGCCCCCGGGCTTCCTGGTGATCAAGCTATCATATTTGATATAAATAAATACATCACTTATGTTTTAGGGCCTGATTATTTCGGGGAAAGCAAAAAGGGCATGCTCAGAATGCTCAACGAGTTTGTCTACCAAAAAGGCGGGTTGGTTCTCCACGCCGGAGCAAAAATAGTAAAAATGAAAGATAGGGAAATTTCTGTGGCGATAATGGGACTTTCCGGCACCGGAAAGACCACGACGACTTTTTCAAAACAGGGAGAATACAGCAAACCTATTCAGGACGACATGATATCTCTTTGGCCGGACGGAACTTTCTCGATAACAGAAAACGGCTGTTTTGCCAAAACTTACGGATTGAAAGAGGAAACCGAACCGGTGATCTACAGAGGGACGCTGAGCCCGAAAGCTTGGGTGGAAAATGTGTATCCGGATGAAAACGGCAAGTTCGATTTTTCCAAAAACCTTCTCGAACCAAAAGATGTGGAAAGACTCAGGGATATGCTTGTAAATTCCGGGGCAGATTACAAAAACGTAGATAGATACATCAAAGGGGAAGTCAAAGCGGAAGATATAGTCAATGAATACATGACCCCTGCGGATGGTTGGGATTTTGTCGTGTGGACGCAAAACGGAAGGTCGATTATACCTATGAGCGACATTGAAAACGCCGCTGATTTCGGAGAATTGCCCCCTCTTAAATCTTTGGGCATACTCAACAGGGACGAGGGAAAGGACGCCGCGACCCCGGGAATAGTACTTTTTTCTTCTCCCGAACAAGCGGCGGGGTATTTCATGTTGGGAGAGACCTCCAAGACATCCGCCGCAGGAAAAGAAAGGGGTAAAACTAGATCGCCATTTACACAGCCTTTTTTCCCGAGAAACTATAAACTTCAAGCCGAGCGATTCAGTGTTTTGGCTAAAAAGTTTGACAACCTACAATCATGGATGATGAACACCGGATTTATCGGAGGCGATTCCAAGGATGTTGAAAACGGCAAAGCCGTCAAAGTTAAAATTCGTCATTCATCAGCGATGATAGAAGCTCTTTTCGAGGATAAAATTTCATGGAAAAGGGATCCGGATTTTGGTTATTTGATACCGGATATCGACAATTCGCTCAATTCATGGATTACAGAGAGGGTTCCTGTTGAGATACTGAACCCTGTTGTCCTCTTCGAAAAGAAGGGAAGAATCGATGAATACCGGGTGTGGGTCGAAAAAATGAAGAGCGAAAGAAGAGCATTTCTCGAGAAGTTCGGGCTTGACAATTCGATAATAGAATCTGTGTGCGGTTGAAATCAGTATCTCCAGATCCACTGAATACCAGTGCCGATGATGTCTTCATCGTCTTTGTTGAGTATGAATGAAGTATTTTTCCACAACCGGTAAGTCAGCGTGATGTCAGCCGGAGAGTTGTTGAGAATATCTTTTGTGTATTCGACGTAGACGTTTCTGGTCACGTATTTTGCGAGTGTCAATTTAGCGCTGTTGGAAGAGCCCAGCTGGGTTTCCAAATTTATCACGCTCAAATTCAGCGCTTTTTCGAGTTTGGAAAAAACTTTTGTGCGCAGAAGATAATTTACGGCTCTGTTAGGAACAGCGGACGCTATTGTAGAAACGGATGTTATGTTGCTCCATGTAGTGTTAAAAGTCAAAAGGGCGATTATGTCCTGCTGCGACATTTTGGGGTCTGAAGAGAGAGTCAAAGCTGGATGGTTGACGTCACCGTTTAAATTGGCGTATATGGTTATTTCTCTCGTCTCCGGAGGGGTTCCGCTCGCTGGATCTGTGTAGAAAATCTCTGTTTTACCCGTGAAATCGACGACGCCACCTATCTCTGTTGAATCTGTAATAAGGAGCAATTCGCCCTCGGTTATGTTGAAGCTGCGGTCCAGATAGAAAATATTTCCTCTTTCAGCGGTCAGTTCGCCTTTTGTGTTTATGACGTTGTTGAAAGAGGATACGCTGTATATCCCTCTGAGTTCGACCTCGGCCAGTTCATGTCTGAATATTATGTTTCCCGAAGACCCGTCAATAAAAACTTCCAAGTCCGGGATTTCTTGGGAGTTTTGAACTGTTTCGCTTTCCGGTACCGGCGAGAGTAAAGCTTGGTTGACGAAAGCCGTTCCTTTGACCGAAGTGTGAAGGTTTGAGTCAACTTCTACTTCTAAATGCCCCGTCACGTTAGCCCAAATGCCTTCGAACCCGGTATAATCGACGTCGGAAAAATCGATTTGAGTTAAAGATTCGAATTTTCTGTAACCTTCAAGGCTTACAACCTTTCCGGAGATGTTTACGTTTCCACGTGAGTTGTCTCCCTGGACTTTGAAAGTTATTGTGTCATCAGTAAATACGGCTCTTGCGTTGATGTTGCTGACGATTTGACCTGCCGGTTTGACAAAAGCTGCGCCGTTGATTAATTCGACGGCTCCGTAAAAATCGGGGTCTTTGTATGTACCTCTGACAGTTGCGCCTCCCCTGATTCTGCCTGAGAGCATAAGCGCGATATCTGACAGGAATTCAAGAGGCCAAAGACCGACGTCGTCAAAAAGAATTTTTACATCGATTTCTTCATTTAGACTAAAGGGCAGGAAACCAGAAAGGGACGAGACCTTTTCTTTAAACACAACCTCGGATGTGTCTATCGTTATTCCTTCAAAATCCGCACTGCCCTCTATAGAAGTATAATCCAGGGTAAAATGCCCGTAATCGAGAGGACCGGTTCTCGCCCTGAAAAATAGATGAGGGTTGGACAATGTACCGTAAAGACGAGAATCGAGGTTCAAGCAGCCCGAAATTGCAGGAGCATTCGGTATCAAGCTCAATACATACAAACTGACGCTGTCCGCACGGAGAAATCCGAGGATTGTGTCTCCCCTTAAATCCAGGCCTGCGATCAAGTTCATGCCCGAATATCCAGCCGCCCTGAAAGTGTCGACGTAAATACCTGTTCCTGAGAAATCGATGACTACGGGAGAAACGGTGGTTAGATAAATCGAATCGCTGTAGAGATCAAAAACCTCGAGAATTACTTTCTTATCTTCGGGGTCGAACACGAAACCGGTTCTCAAATCCAAATCGCTCGATGAGGCATTTAAGTTTCCGCAGAGGTTTCTCTCCGAAGATCCTGCTATAATTTCAAGCTGTTCTAAATTGAATTTACCCAGGGTTAAGTCAGAACAGGATATTCGTACTGAATCCGCCGTATAATCTTCAAAACAGAAATTTTCCAAATTTATCAAGAGATCCCGCGAGTAATAATCGTTCAATCCGGCTTCCGATATTCTTAGATCGGCGTCTAAGCGGCTTCCGTCAAAATTAAAAGTGCCGTTTGCGATTCCTGAGATGTCTATTTCTGCGAGTTTAAAGTCTTCCAAAAGGGATAAATCGAAATCGATCAGATTGCCGTCGATGTAGTAGGATCTTTTGTTGAAATTTCCTTGCGCCCTGAAACCGCCGTAATCCTCAGTTTCGCATTTCAGGGAGACATCGTAAATTCCCGAGTCGGCAAAAGCTTTTCCGTTTATGGAGTTTAAAGAGACGTTGTTCAGGGTTGAATTTGAAAATGAAAAATCAGACTGACCGAATATAGCGTTGAATTCCCGTAGATTTTTAAGCCAACCCCAAACCATGCCGTTTGCGGTGAATTCGTAGGGAAAATAATCATGCGTAAAACTCATGGAATTTTGGCTGATGCCCTGAATTCCGGCGTGAAAAGAAAGAGAGTCAATTAAACTGTTGTAGGTAAAAGAAAGAGTAATGTCTCCCTGGCTGAAAAATATCCTTGAGTTGTCTGAAGTTACTGATCCGTCTTCGAATGATAGGTCTGTAACAAAGGAATCGGCTTTGAATTGACCCAAAGAAACAGAAGACCCTTTCAAAGCAATAAAAGCCATGATCAACTCTTTTTGAAAAACGAAATTTCCGTTTCCTGACAGGAAACCCCGTGCGTCTTTGTGCCACTTTTCAGCTTCTACGAAAATTGAATCAACAGAAATTCTGAAAAGAGATTCTCCTGTGTTTATGTCTGCTCTCGCGGTTGTTCGGGCGCCGTCCGTTTCCGCCCATATTATTCCCGAAATATTCAAATCCGGATAAATCACTATATCAGAGACCAGTTGGACTTTTTTTGCTATTGCCGGTAAAAAGAAATCACTTTCACCGACGTATATGTTTATGCCTTCGGGGTATGAAATTAAACTGATCTGAGCGAATATTTCCGACGCTGATTTGCCGTCGTAAACCAAATTGCCATTTGTCACATAAACATTCTCAACCGAAAATTTCGGAAATTCAATTTCAGCCTTACGAGCTTCAGTTGAATCTTCCCTTGTGAGGCTCCAATTGAGAATGCCCGAATCGGAGTGGGTGAATCTGAGATCCAATCCGTCGATCAGCACGGTGTTTATTTCCTTTTTGTTCCAGATATCTATTGGGCTGAATGTTAATTCAACCCGATTGGAACTCATGAGCAGTTCTTCTCGATCATTGTAAATATAAAGTTCGTCAACCCATATTGAAGGTTTTAAAAATACTCCGATTCTCCTGTATGAAATGGTCAAATTGTATTTGCTCTCGATAAATTTGACGAACTCTTTGATTGTGAAGTCGGTTGAATCTCCTTGTGAAATTCCGAATATAGCGAAGAGGAAAAGGGCGGCTGAAACCGCTAAGGGGATCAACCTTATTCGCGGGATGAAACGTATCTTCTTTTTTTCAGAACGGGTTTCCGAAAGCAAATTGAATTAATCCTTTGTTTCTTTGTTCACCGGCGAGAGGTAATCCGAACTCAATTCTTAAAGGGCCGGCAGGAGTGTTGTAGATCAGACCCAAGCCAACTGAAATTCCTACGTTTTCGTATGGGGAGACGTCTTTTGGGCAGTCCCATAAACCTCCCAGGTCGGAGAAAGCCTCCAGAGAAAAATCTCCTATGTTGTAGTGCGCCTGAATCATGGCGTTGAGAAGAATGTTACCGCTGTGGCTCCCGATTTCGTCCGGATCGCCGATTGAATTTTCAGGGTACCCCCTTAGAGAATTGACACCTCCAAGGGTGATTTTTTGGTCGGAGCTTATTCCGTTATCAATCGAAATGCCGTGTGGTATTGTGTAAACCGACCTTAAAAAGACGTAGTAACCCCATTGGGAAGGTTCTGAGAGCCTCACCCAGTCCCAGCTGAATCGATAGAAATAGTTGTCACCGCCAAGAGGTCTTCCTGCGGATTGAAACCGGAAATTCTGTTTTAAACCCCTCGTAGGTGAAAAAGGATTGTCTCTCGAATCGTATGTATAACCCATTATTATGCTGTTTGTAAATTTCGTGTATATGAACTGGTTTGGATTTTGAGAAGCATCTTCAAACGTGTCGAGCCAAGCTTTGTGAAAGACAAACCCGGCGTATAAAATCCCGAAAGCTGAAGTTCTCTTTCCTAAAAGAGGTGAAAACTCGATGTAATCCAAGCTTCTGTCCCCGAGGCCTTTTCTTTCTCCCTTCAAATCGCTTGAAAAGATGAGTGAAGTCCCCAAAAAGTAGGGTTCTGAATAGCTTATTTCAGCGTTTTCAGTGTAGATGCCCTGAAAATCAGTGTTGTAAGATGCTGTTACGGATATTCGTTGTGCGTTTCCGAAAAGGTTGTAATTTCCCCAGCGAACCCTAATTCCGGTTTTTTTGTCGCTTTTGTAGTTCAGAGAAACCAAAAAATAAGACATTTTCGTCTCTTCGACCATTATTATCACTTTAAGGCTGTCACTGTGTATTTTTGACGGAATAGATTTGACAGATACGTAAGAGAAAAGACCGGTGTAATACAGGTTGTTTCTTGAGCGAGTCAACAGTTCTGGTGTGTAGAGCTGACCTACTTCAAGGTCTGACTCCATTTCGATGATTTTGGTCCTTACACTCGAGTTTCCGAGGATTTCGATTTCGTCAATATACACTTTTGGACCGGTGTCTATGTATATCAAAACGTCGCAGAGTAGAGAATCTTGGGTGGCAGGAAGCAAAGTGTCTTCTATGCGAACGTTGTAATATCCTCTTCTGATGTAATCTGAGGCGGTTTTCAACAAAGCGAGGGAGAGGTTCACCTGGTTGAGGGGCTGGCCTGGAAGAATATCATGGTCTTTGAATGATGAAAGGTCTGCAAAACTGTCGAAACCATAGATACTTACGGAGTTTATGTAAGATCTTTCGCCTTCTTCGATTACGTATTTGAGAACGTATCCTTTCTGTGTCATCGAATCTGTCTGGTTTAGAATTTTAGCTTTGAAATAGCCCATTTGAAAGTAGTAACTCAAAATGCTTTTCGCATTTTTGGGGCTGGAAAATGGGCTGTACAAATCTCCTGCGCCGGAATACAAGTATGGGATTATATCTTTTTCCTCGACCTTTTCGCAACCTATCAGCTCTACCCCGTCTATCCTCACAAACGAACTGTAAGGGTCTCTTCTTGGTCCGCATGAAAACACAAAGGCCAATGACAAGCAGAATAACATACCGCGGTACTGCGGCTTTGGAAGCATATGGTGGGCGACCTTAAACAGATATGATTTCCTCATTGGGAAAATACTTTTTCAAAACGTCAGGGATTGCCACTTTTCCGTTTTCCTGCTGGTAGTTTTCGAGAATCGCTATCATAGTCCTTGGTGTCGCCAAAGCGCTGCCGTTGAGCGTGTGGACAAAAGACATTTTTCCGTTTTCATCCCTGAATCGGATGTTCATTCGACGTGATTGAAAATCCCTGAAGAGCGAGACGGAGGAAACTTCGAGGTATTTTTTTGACACAGGCGCCCAAGCTTCCAGGTCGTAAGTGATAGCGCTCGCGAAGCTCATTTCTCCCGTGCAAAGCTTTCTTGTCCTGAAAGGTATTCCGAGCATTTTCAGAACCAGTTTGCTTTCTTCGAGGAGTTCATCCAAACTCATCCTGCTTTCTTCAGGTTTTGAAAGGTGAACGAGTTCGACTTTGTTGAATTGGTGCATTCTTAAAAGACCTTTAGTTTCTTTGCCGTATGATCCGGCTTCTCTTCTGAAACAGGTGGTGTAGGCGCAGAGCTTAACCGGCAGGGAATCGAGGTCGAGAGTCTGGTTGGAGTATAAATTGGTGACTGGAACTTCGGCTGTGGGGTTTAGAAAAAGGTCGTCTTTTTCTACAAGATACATGTCTTCTTCAAGTTTCGGGAGCTGGCCTGTCCCGAACATGGCGTTTCTGTTGACGAGGTAGGGAGGGATGAGTTCGGTGTAACCCCTAGATCCGTGAAGTTCCATCATGAACATGACAAGAGAAAGTTCGAGTCTTGCTCCTTTACCCTTGTAGAGAGGGAAAGCGCTTTTGGATACTTTTCCGGCAAGGTTGAAGTCCAGTAGCTTCAAGTTTGAAGCGAGCTCAAAATGGTCTAATCCTGCTTTCTCTTCGCCCGGGTTGTTCCATGAATCGATTGTCTGGTTGTCATCTGCTGTTTTGCCCAAAGGCACGTCTTCTTCGGGGAAGTTTGGTATCCATTGAAGCTTTTCTTTCCAGAAAAGGTCGATCTCGGTGAAGTTTTTTTCTTCTGATTTAAGTTCCTTGGAAAGAATTTTGGACTTGGCGAGTAAATCCTCATTTTTGGTTTTTTGAGCGGAAATTTCTTTTGAAAGGGTGTTTAATCTGCTTCTCTTTTCTTCAATTGTCTTCAAAGCTGCCATCCTGTTTTCGTCTAACTTTAAAAAAGATTCAAGATCAAACTTTTCGCCTTTGGCCTCAATAAGATTTTTTAGTCGTTCCTTGTTTTCCCTGATGAATTTGATGTCAAGCATGGTTGCCTCTTTTCGCGTGAGGGGATTTATCGTAGAGGTTTTTAATTCCTTTTAATATCCGTTTTCTGATCGCCGTCAAATTTGTTTTGCCGCTTCCGGTATCGAATATCAAACAAAGAGTTTCATCGATATTATTCACTGAATACAGGGAAAAGTTTCCCGCGGAAACGGCTTTTTTGATCTCTTTGTCGAGCATTAGAGAATTCTCATTGTCTTTGGGCAAGACAACCGCTCCGTTTTTGATCCTTTTAATTTTGCAGGTTTTAAAAAATCCTTCTATTTTCTCGTTTATGCCCCCGACGGCTTGAACGTTTCCGTTTTGATCCACGGAGCCTGTTACTGCAAAATTTTGTTTTACCGGGATTCCGGATATGCTCGACAGAATGGCGCAGATTTCCGCTGTAGAAGCGCTGTCTCCGTCGACGATGTTGTATGATTGTTCGAAGCATATGGAGGCGTGAATAGACAGCGGATAATCTCTGGAGTATTTGCCCCTCAAGCAACCGCCTATAATATTCACTCCTTTGGTATGGATTTCTCCTGAAAGGTTCGATTTTCTGTCTATGCTTATTATTCCTTTCTCGCCGGGTGATACTACAGCAGTTATTCTTGAGGGAAGACCTATGGAAACCTCTTCAGTTTCAATCACGGTCAAGGCGTTGACCTGCCCTTTTTGGGAGCCTTTTAAAAATATTTTTATGATATTGTCGCTTATGAGTTTGAGATAGTCCCTTTCGAGAGCTGTTTTTCTAAAGCGCATTTTGTTCATCGCTTTTTCAACAGAAATCAACGTCACTGTCTTGGTTCTGGTGTTTTTTTTTCTTTCCCAGTAAACGCTTTCTTTTATCAGATCGGATAACATGCCGAACTTTGTGCTTATGTGTTTTTTGTCTCCGCTCAGTTTAACCGCGTGTTCGCAGATTCTGATTACTGCTTCTTTCGAAAAACCCGGTAGACCTTCTTTCTGCGTAGTCAGAGCCGTGAAATTTGCCAATTTCCTGAGGTTTCTTTTTGTCAGGGGCATGTGTTCTTCAAATTTGGCTTTTATTTTGAATATTTTTGGAAAGTCGGGGTCTTTGTAAAAAAGGGAGGAGTATATTTCGTCGTTTCCAATCATGATTACTTTGACGTCGATTTGCACCGAATTTGGTCTGAGGTAATTTCTCGTAGATAGGGGGTTGGACACGGGTGTTATCTCAAGGTTCTGAGTTTTCAAGGTTCTCTTCAGCCTTTGCCATGAATTGTCTTCCTGGAGAAGTTCATAAGCGTCCACAATTATAAATCCTTTGTGGGCTTTTAAAAGACTTCCGGCTTTTATTCCAAGATGTATCTTTTCGCTGCTCCCGACGTTTTCAACCGTCCCGAAAAGGTTGTTTTCCGAAGGAAAACTTTCAATTATAACTGGTCGCTTTGACTTTTTGTAGTTGTTTACCGCGACGTTGATGCTCATTATGTTGTCTATGGACTCTTTTTCCTCTCTCCATTTATCCTTTGCCTTTTCGTCTTCCATCAATGTCTTCCAATAGGATATGTTCAAAAGCATGTAATCGAGAAATACATCGAGGTATTCCTTCATCTGCAAGGATGAAGTGAGTTTTTTAAAGTCTTCGAAAATGAGTTTAAGAAAAGGATAAGCCGTGTCGATGTCGAGTTTTTTTCTTTTGTTGGAAAACGATGTCCGAAGGGTTTTAAAATCATTCAGGTAAAGAGCTATTATCTTCTCGATTTTTTCTTTTTTGTTAATGTATTCCTTCAGTTTTTTGTTTTTAAGCTGATTTTTCTCTACGAGTTCGGACAGCTCGCTGAAACTCAAAACTTTTTTTTTATGTATGGGCAGCAATTCCATTTTCATGTCTTCATTTTTGGACTTGATCCATCTGAAACCGGATGTTTTGATTAGCTTGTCGATTTTCGAAAATATTTTGTCTTCTTCTTTTTTTTCCTTTTTATCAAATTCCATTAATTCCGAAAGGTACTTATCGTTGAAATAAATCGCCGATATGAGGTTTTCAAGGTTTTCGAGCAACTCCTGAAGGGCTCTTGAAACGGCTGTTCCTTCTCCGGTCGGCAGCTTAAGTGAAATTGGTTCTTCGGGGATGTCGAAATTGTAAAGAAAGATGACATCTTCAAGCTTCTTTTCTTTCATGCGTATTCTTTTAGTCAGAAATTTGTGAAGTGTGCTCTTTCTGCCAGTACCCGCTAAACCGGAAATGAAAATATTGTAGCCCTGGCTGTCGATCTCGATGCCTGTCTTGATCGATTCCAAGGCTTCTCTCTGACCAATTATGTCTTCCGCAGGAGATATTTCTGAGGTGGATTTAAAGCGGAAAAGGTTTTTAGGACATTGCCACGAAAGTTTTTGCGCATCGATCCTGTTCAAACATCTCTCCTGTAGATTACAATATCGCCTTTTTTGACTTTGTCCCCTGATTTAATTGCCACTGACATAACTTTTCCGTCGTATTCCGAAATTATTTTGTTGTAGGATTTCATGGCTTCTACTACGTATAGAGGATCTCCTTTTTTAATCGTTGAACCTTCACGGACGAAGATTTCTCTGATTATTCCGGGTATAGGAGCCCTTTCTTCGGTTTTGGTGTTTTGTTCATAGGAGACTCCGGGACTCTTTCTTTTGAAGTCGCACGTCTCGTATAAAGTTTCGTCGATGTTTAAAAGAATTTTGTCTTCGATCATCAGATTCTCCTACAGGGGTATGTTTCCATGGTGTTTCCAGAGTGATTGTCTCGATTTGTCCCGATAGACGTTCAGCATATCTATGAGGATCTGTCTGGTCTGTTCCGGTTCTATGACGGCGTCTACGAAGCCTTTGGATGCCGCGATGTACGGGTTGGCGAATTTTTCCTGATATTCCGTGATTTTTTCTTTTCTTGTCTTTTCCGGATCGGGGCTTTCCATGATTTCTTTTCTGAAAAGGATGTTTGCCGCTCCTTCAGGCCCCATCACGGCGATTTCAGCGGTAGGCCACGCCGCAACAAAATCTGCTCCGAGATGTTTGCTGCACATGGCGATATAACCTCCACCGTATGCTTTCCTGACGATAACCGTCAATTTGGGCACTGTCGCCTCTGAGAACGCGTAGAGGACTTTCGCACCGTGACGTATCACGCCGGCGTGTTCCTGGTCTACGCCTGGGAGGTAACCCGGAATATCGACGAAAGTAACAAGGGGTATGTTGAAAGAATCGCAGAATCTAATAAACCGAGCGGCTTTGTCCGCGGCGTTCACGTCGAGAACCCCAGCCAGGTAATAGGGTTGGTTTGCCACTATGCCAATGGAATGGCCTCCGACTCTGCCGAAACCAACTACTATGTTTTTCGCCCAATTCCTGTGTACTTCGATAAATTTTGATCCATCTGTTATCGAACTGATTATTTCGAGCATGTCATAAGTTATTTTGGGATCGGAGGGGATAATGTTTGTTATGTCGAATTGCTTTTTGGGATTTTCCGGCGGCACGAGTGGAGGTTGTTCTCTGTTGTTTGAGGGTATGTATGAGAGGAGTTTTTGAATAAGTCTAAAGGCTTCTTTCTCGCTGGAAGCGACAAAATGCGCATTTCCCGTTATTTCAGCGTGAGTTAAAGCTCCACCGAGATCTTCCATTGAGATCTCTTCTCCTATGACGGCTTTAATGACTTCTGGTCCGGTGATGAACATGTTGCTGATTTTTTCTACGACAATTACGAAATCGGTTAAAGCCGGCGAGTAGACAGCTCCCCCGGCGCAGGGACCGAGAATCAGAGATATTTGAGGTATAACTCCGGAAAGTTTTGTGTTTCTGTAAAATATTTCTCCGTATCCTGCTAGAGCTCCGACTCCTTCCTGTATCCTCGCGCCTCCTGAATCGTTGAGTCCTATCAAGGGTATACCGGAATCTTTTGCCATATCCATAACTTTGCTTATTTTTGACGCGTGTCCTTCGCCGAGGGATCCTCCGGCTACAGTGAAGTCTTGAGCGAACAATGCAACTGGCCTGCCGGATATTTTTCCTATTCCGGTGATGACGCCGTCACCGGCAAGCATGACCCCTTCGAGTCCGTAGCCTCTCGCTTTATGTTCGACAAACAGGTCTGTTTCAAAAAAGCTGTTTTCGTCTAAAAGGGCCTCTATCCTCTCTCTGGCGGTGAGTTTTCCCCGCTGTTTTTGTTTTTCTATGGATTTTGCGCCGCCGCCGGATTTCCATCTTTGAACCCTGACGATAAAGTCGGCAATCGCGGATTTGATGTCCATTTTTCCCCTCTTTATATGTTGTTGAAGCCCATTACATTTTTTTCGGGTTCATCGGTCTTGATTAAGCCGAATTTATCCTCGAAATCCTTGACCCTCTCTTCAAGCGTTTTTATGAGTCTTTTGGCTGTTTGAGGCGGCATAATAATCCGGCTGTTGATTTTTGCTTTGTTTTTCCCTGGCACAAGTCTCGCGAAATCAACTACGAATTCAGCTGGAGACGAGAGTATAATGACAAAATTGCTGTAAACGCCGTCTGAAACCTCGTCAGGCAGTTCTATCGACAACTGGTTAGGTATTTGTTGTTTCATCGCCCCTCCGTTTCTCTGAAAAATTAGCTATCGAACATTGATTATACTTTAATTTTTCTTGCGGTTGCAAGATAATAACTTGACATTGTCTGTCGGTGATTTTAACATTTGAAAATGGAAGATTTCTATGAAATCTTAGGCGTTACATTCAACGCAAACGAGAATGAAATCAGAGAAAGGTATATTTCTCTGGCAAAGCAGCATCACCCCGATCACATAGAAGACAAAACAGGCTTGTCCTGGAGAAAAGCCAACGACAGATTCGCAGAGATAACAAGGGCATACAAAACTCTTATCGACAGGGACAAAAGAAGGGAATACGACAGGAAATTGTCGGGGGAAGTGGATAAAAGCCTTGTGATCCAAGCAAAAAATATTTATGTCCAGACCCGAAACGCCGTTAAAACCAAGAACTGGCCGGCGGCTGAATCACTGATAAACGCCGCAATAAAGATACACAAAAAAAACGAATACCTTGTTTACCTCTCCATGATCAGGATCGCTATGGGGAAAGATGTCTTGAAAAATCTCGAATCGATACAGAGATCATTGAAAGACCGTATTTTCGAAGGTTTTTACCATGCCATTTACGCTTGGTCTCTATATTCAATGAGAAGATTCGACGAAGCCGCGCTTTCTTTAAACGAAGCTTTCAAATGGGATCCGGAGTGTCTTGAAGCAATCGACTTAAGAGATATCATGGAAGTTGACGGTTTCTCAAAAACAAAAAAAGGGGTTTTTGGAAAAGTCAGAAATATTTTTAAAAAAGAGTGATTTTTTCAGAGAAAGCATCGCTTTTTGGTTTTTTTTGTCTTCTTGTTTAGGTGTCTACTTTGCCGGTATATTGTTCCCAATAAAATTTGCCGTATGTTTGTTTCTGTTTTTTATTTCTTTGGGAATCATTTTCATCCTGAAGAACTGGTATTTTCTTTCGAGGCTTTCCTTGTTGGCGGCGAGTGTTTTTGTATTCACTCTCTGGGGGTATTATAAGATTCCACAAAGACATTTCCACCAAAACGGAAGAAATTGCGTAATCACCGGCAGGATAAACACTGTTTCGAGAAAGAGCATTAAACTATCTGTGGAATCGGTCAATGGTGAAAAGGATGATTTCGCTGTTTGCCTATTCGCCGACAGGGGTTTTGAAGACGGACAGAAGATAACCGCCTACGGCAGTTTTGCCCCTTTACCCTTCGCGACAAACCCCCATCAGTTCGACTACGGCAGATTTCTCGTAGAAAACTCTATTTCCGCGATTTTTTATTGCGACAGTGTTTTTGTGAACTCGCGAAGTTCATTTCCTATTGACTTGATGAGAAACTGGATAAGGGAAAAAATTACTGATGAATTCGCCCAGGACAGAGACCTGATGTCTTTAGCCCTGACTGTTACCATTGGCGACAGGATGGAAATGACCGAAGACGTCAGAGAAGATTTTTTGAGGACAGGCACTTCCCATGTTCTTGCTATAAGCGGGCTTCACACAGGTATATTCCTGTCGATTCTTCTGACTACAGCTTCGGCGCTAGGGGTAAAGAGAAAAATCTCCTACATTTTCGCAATTTTTGCGCTTATTGTATTTTTAAAACTGACAGGAGGACAGCCATCGGTCTTCAGAGCATGCGTCGGCTCTACAGTCTTTTTGTGCGGGTCCCTTTTTGAGAGAAACAGAAATCCTTACCAGATACTTGGCTTGGCAGGGCTCTTTATTTTGGCGTTGAACCCTCTGACTCTTTGGAATCCCGGTTTTCAAATGTCTTTCTCGAGTGTTCTCGGAATCATCGTTTTTATGCCTCAAGTATCCCGATTCTTGAAAAAATTTTCCTATCCTGTTAAATACATCTTCATGGCGGCACTTCTTGTCATCACGATAAACATCTGCCTTTTGCCTATCACTTCGACGACCTACGGCAAATTTTACTTGTTTTCTCCTCTGGCGAATCTGCTGATAATACCTTTTCTTTATTTGTTTATCACGGCGATGCTGTTGTTTCTATTTTTTTCGGCTATTCCGCTGTTTTCAGCGGCGGTATGGTTTTTCGGCAAGTCGATTTTGTTTGTATCGAGTCTTTTCGCGATTTCTTCACCTGGTTTTCGCGTGCCGCCATACACCTTCTTAGAAACATTGTTTTTCGTTTTGTGTCTTGCGCTTTTGAAGATTTCATTAACCAGAAGGGTTTATTTAAGGTATTTTCTGATGCTGACAGCTCTATTTTTGGCGTTTTTTTTCTCAAGAAGAATATTTTTCGATAAATCCTATGTTCTCTTCTTTGATGTTGGGCAGGGGAACGCGTGTCTTATCCATTCGAGATTTGGGCAAAATATGCTAATCGATGCCGGAAGAAGCGAAGTGAAAGCTCGGGGGATTGTCAATTACTCAAGTCTTGAACTCTTGGGCTCTCTGGACGCTGTCGTCGCAACACACCAGGACTTGGACCATATAGGCGGAATGGAAATCGTTGTATCATCGGTCGATCCTGATTTTGTATTTTTTAACGGTGTGTTGAAAACAAGGGATTCACTATCCTCTTTTATGATAGCTTCAGGGGATAAATTGTCGATTTTAGCTCGCGGGGATTCTTTCTCTTTGGGGGATTTCTCTTTTGCAGTTTTATCCCCCGACAGAAAACTATTGCCAGAGTATTCGTCGAGTCAAAACGAGCACTCAATATTCTTAAGAGCTGTCTGCGGAAAAACTCTTTTTGTGCTCCCAGGGGATCGCCCCCTTATGACGATCGAAAAACCCGATTATTATGACAAAAGAATTCTTTTGATCTCTCACCATGGAGACGGCAGAGCCAATCCGTTTGGCGTGATCGAAAGTATCGCTCCTTATTTCTCGGTGATCAGTGTCGGAGAGAATAACACCTATGGCCACCCCTCGGAATCGCTGTTACTCTTTTTATCCCGGTCGAATATCCATACTTTAAGGACAGACATGGATGGCGCTATAAAAATAACGCTTCCTGAGGTTTCGGTTAAATGTTACAATGGCAGAAGCTATCTCTGGCATTTCAGCCGTGAAGAAATATTCAACTAAAACCTGCAAAAGGAGAAAATAATGAAAAACATCTTGTTGCTCGGAGCTGGTCTTGTGGCGAAACCACTTGTTGACTATTTGCTGTCTTTCGAAGATATTCAACTCACCATAGCGAGCAGAAGCGGGGACAAAGGACTCCTTTCCGGAAAAGAAAGAGGTGTCTCTCGCAAATGGAACGTCGAAGACAGGGCAGAGCTCCAAAAGTTGGTGGATTCAAACGATTTGGTGATAAGCCTTTTGCCTGCTGACTATCATCCAATAGTCGCCGAATGCGCGTTAAAATCTTCAAAGCACATGATGTCAACGTCTTACCTGAGCCCAAAAATGCGCTCTTTCGACGAAGAAGCGAGAAGCAAAGGGCTCCTTTTTCTCAACGAATGCGGTGTCGACCCTGGGATGGATCATATGTCTGCTATGAAAATAATCAACGCGGAAAAATCATCGGGAAACAAGATTAAGACATTTATTTCCTTTTGTGGCGGTCTGCCGGCTCCGAGTTCTTGCGACAATCCGTTGAATTATAAGTTTTCCTGGAGTCCGAGAGGTGTGCTCGTCGCCGCGACCAGCCCGGCTAAATACCTCAAAAAAGGAAAGGTCGTTGAAATTGACGGGATGACCCTTTTTGAAAATTGTGAAAGCGTGGAAGTTGGAGACGTAGGTGTTTTCGACGGTTATCCTAACAGGGACTCGACAATTTACAGGGAAATTTACGGTTTGGATGATATCGAAACACTCCTCAGAGGAACTCTTAGATTTCCCGAACACTGTGAACTGTTCAAAAGGATGGTCAAGATCGGTCTTTTTTCTAAAGAAAAAATGGATTTTTCAAACGACCCGACTTATTCTGGAATGCTCGCAAAACTGATTTCGAATTCAAAAAAAGAAAACCTCGCTGAACATCTCTCGAAATACATGCAAACCGAGGAGAACGGCGACATAATGAAAAAGCTCAAATGGTTGGGGCTTTTTAGCGACGAACCTCTTCCTTTGAAAAATGCCGCTCCAATAGACCTCATGACAGAGCTGATGAAGACAAAAATGAATTTCAAGCACGGTGAAGTGGATATGATAGTAATGAAACACAGGTTTGAAATTGAGTGTTCCGATAAAAGAACAAAAGAAATCACTTCTCATTTCGTCTACTACGGCACACCGAACGGGGATTCAGCGATGTCCAAGACGGTGAGTCTTCCTGTGGCTATAGCGGCAAGACTGTTTTTGGACGGGAAAATAAACCTGACAGGTGTAAGAATACCTGTCGTTCCAGAACTCTACCTGCCGATACTTGAAGAACTGGCGAATCTCGGCATGTCTTTTAGGGAAGATGAAAAGTATATTTGATTTCGCAAGCGGGAGATTTTAGAAAAGAAGACTGATAAAAATTTCGTGAATTCTTCCTTTTCGATAAGAGTATTGGGCTGTAAAGTAAACCAATACAACGCTGAGAA
>JAFGON010000008.1 GCA_016926475.1 candidate division WOR-3 bacterium
ATGTCACCAAAAAAACCGGAATGGCGAATAATTATTGATCTTCTCGAAGAAGCGAATCCCGCGCTCTACAAAAGACTCGGAAGAAGAATGATGAATTACCTTTTCAAAAAAAACATAACAAAGATAGAAAACATAGTTCTCAACATAGACAAATCCGTGACCATGTTCGATTTTGAGGAAAGCCTTGACGATAATCAGCCCCACCCGAGGATAAACACTCAGACTCTCGAAAAACTCATAGGCGAGGTGTTCAACATAGCAGAAGACGAGTTGGGCGAGCAGGAAATCACCGAAGTCATTAGGATGTGGATAAAGAACGAAAACGTCCATTTTCTCATGAAGTCAGCAGAAAAAAGAGACGTCGCCTTTGACGAGATTCACAAAGCGCTTTACACGTTTTCCAACCAGCCCCACTTAAAAGACGCACTGACGCAGGAAGACAGGCTTGGAGTCAGAGTCGCCCTGATAAGAAGATTTTTGAGCAACAACCTTTCATACATAAACACTCTAAAAGACCACATAACACTTGACGATTTCATAGACATCCTGAACAAGACCATAGGCCCATCAAAAGGAAACGGAAAACTCGGCGGTAAAGCCGCTGGAATGATACGGGCGAAACAGATACTAAAAAGCAAATCTGCTGAGTTACCTGTACTTTCAGAAATAAAAACGCCAAAAACATGGTTTGTCACTTCCGACGGAATTTTCGAATTTCTGCATTCCAACGCTCTGGAAGAATTTCAAAGGATCAAGTACCACGCACCCGTCGAAATAAGAAGAGAATACCCCTATATAGAACAAATCTTCAAAAACTCGATAATGCCTCTTGAGTTCATATCCATGCTTAGCGTCGCTCTCGATGACTTCGGCGATTCTCCGATAATAGTCCGATCATCAAGTTTGCTCGAAGACAGCCCTGAAGCCGCATTCGCGGGTAAATATAAAAGCCTTTTCGTTTCAAACCAGGGTACAAAAAAAGAACGGCTTGAAGCTCTGATAGACGCCATAGAAGAAGTTTACGCAAGCGTATTCAGCCCGGACGTTCTTGAATACAGGAGAGAAAACGGACTCCTGGATTTCAACGAAGAAATGGCTCTTATGATTCAGGAAGTTGTAGGGACAAAAGTTGGCAAATACTACCTTCCAGCTTTCGCCGGAGTCGCCTTCACCGACAACGAATTCAGATGGTCGCCGAGGATAAAAAAAGAAGACGGCATAATAAGGCTTGTCGCTGGTCTCGGTACAAGGGCTGTCGACAGGATAGGTGATGATTATCCGCTGCTTCTCTGCCCCGGCCAGCCAGGGCTAAAAGTGAATTCCACTCCCGAAGAGACGCTTCATTACTCGCAAAAGTGCGTGGACGTCATAAACCTCCAGACCAGAAAATTCGAATCCCTTCCTCTTAAGAAAATGATAGAGGAGATCGGTTATTCTCTTCCCGGACTCACCGACATTATTTCATTGTTTTCCGAAAACCAGCTCCACCAGGCGGTAGGGACGATGATAGACTTTTCGAAAGGTGAACCTGTCATAACATTCTCCAACCTCATCAAGAAGGGTAAATTCATCAACTACATAAAGACCATGCTCGACGTCTTGAAAAAATCGCTGGGGTACCCCGTTGACATTGAATTCGCCTACAACGCGGTAAACGAGAATTTTTACCTGCTCCAGTGCAGACCACAAAGTCATTCAAGAGAGACAATATCTGTTTCGATGCCCCGCGATATACAGGCGGAAAAGATACTTTTCACGGCGAAAAGATACGTCACAAACGGCCTGGTCAAAGACATCCGGTACATAGTTTTGGTTGATCCGTCGGCGTACGATTCTCTCGAAGAACTCAACGACCTGATCACAGTCGGAAAAATAATATCGGATCTCAACTCTGACCTTCCGAAAAAAAGTTTCATACTTGCAGGACCCGGAAGATGGGGGAGCAGAGGGGACATAAAACTCGGAGTCAGAGTGACATACAGCGACATAAACAACACGGCTATGCTCATTGAGATAGCCAAACAGAAAAAAGGCTACATGCCGGAACTCTCTTTCGGCACCCATTTTTTCCAAGACCTCGTAGAATCGCAGATTAAGTACCTCCCCCTTTACCCGGACGATGAAGACAGCGTCTTCAACAATGAATTTTTCTCACACTCAAAAAACACCCTTTCTTCTCTCGCCAAAATCCCTAAGGATAAAAAGAAACTTTTTGAAAGTGTGGTGAAAGTCATAGACCTTGAAGCCGAATCCCCGGGGATGAAGGCTGAAATAGTCATGGACGGAGACTCTTCATACGCAATCGCGTTTTTAAAAAACGACGATAAATAACTAGATGAAAAAAAACGAAATTGAACAATACGAAGAAAATCTAAGGATAACCTCTGACATAAACAGAGAGCTTTCCCCCTTCAAAACAAGAGAGATACTCGTAGTCGCGACCTTATACGACTCTTTTATAATAGAAGAGGAGGGTCTTCTGAGCGACATGCTCTTCGAAGAATATTTCAAGATAAGCCTCGCGGACGCGCCGAGGATAACTTCCGTCTATTCAAAGGACAGGGCTCTTTCTGCCCTCAGAGAGAAAATGTTCGACCTCGTCATACTGACAATGAGAATAGACGACTTTCAACCCTACGAAGCAAGCGTCTCAATAAGGGAAACAAACCCCGACCTTCCGATATTCCTTTTGCTAAACGACAATTCAGACATCAAAATCTTTGAGCAGTGGAAAGGAAAACCAAACGCTATAGACAAAGTTTTTATCTGGAACGGGGACGCTAAAATTTTCCTCGCCATGAGCAAATTTGTCGAAGACTCAAAAAACGTCGACACTGATACTTCGCTTGCTTCTGTCAGAGTCATACTGCTCGTCGAAGATTCACCGGTATACTACTCAAGGTATCTGCCTCTTTTGTACAGAGAGATAATTAAACAGACTCACCACCTTATCAAAGAGGAAAAGTTCGACGAAAAAAGAAAGATCACGAGGTACAAAACCCGTCCTAAAATACTCCTCGCCTCAACATTTGAACAAGCCCTTCAGATTTACGAAAAGTACAAACCATACGTCATGTGCCTTATCACCGACATGGCTTTCCCAAAAAATGGGGAAATTTCCGAAAGGTCAGGTATTGAACTCATCGAGAAATTAAAAACGTCAGACCCTGGTTTGATAACCCTCTTGCAATCCTCCGATCCCGGGGCAAAGACAAAAGCCCAAAATTTTCAGGTAGGTTTCATAGACAAGAACTCGGAAATACTCTCTTCTCAGGTCAGGGATTTCATTCAAAACACTCTCGGTTTCGGTCCTTTTTTGTTTAAAAACGAAAACGGCGAAATTATAGAAATCGCTAACAACCTCGAAGAATTCGAGGAAAAGATAGAAAAAATACCAGAAGAATCGGTTTTGTATCACTTCGAGAGAAATGATTTCGCAACCTGGTTTTCTGCAAGAGGAGAATTCAAAATTGCAGAGAGCCTCAAAAAACTCCCAGTAGAGAATTTTGAGAGCTCAAAAGAGATAAAATTTCACCTCAGCAACCTGACTAAACTCGTCGAATACAAAAGAGCGAAGGGAAAAATAATCAATTTCGACGACAAATACCTCACCGAGGGAGACAGTATCTTAAGGCTTTGCGCGGGATCTTTGGGAGGTAAAGCAAGAGGCATAGCTTTTATAAACTCCCTTCTGCAAAACAGCGCCCTTGAGAATTCGGTCCCAGGGGCGAGTATTAAAATTCCCAAAACTTACGTCATTGGCACCGATTCATTCGACAGGTTCATCGAAGATAACGGACTTCTTGAATTCGCCATAAGAGAGCGCGACCATCAGAAAATAAAACAGAAATTTCTGTCCTGCTCCCTGCCTGCCGACCTGGAAAAGAAAGCGAGAATCCTCTTGCAGAAAGTGGTTCAACCCCTCGCCGTCAGATCCACCGCCGTATTTGAAGATTCGATATCGCATCCTTTCTCAGGCATCTATGAGACCTACATAATACCCAATTCAAACTACAACTTTGAAAAGAGGTTCAAGCAGTTCACAGACGCCGTCAAACTCGTGTACGCCTCTGTGTATTCGCAAGTAGCCAAGACCTATTTTGAATCCATTGGCTACAGCATAGAAGAGGAGAAAATGGCGGTCGTAGTCCAAAAACTCATTGGAAATAGCGTGAACGGAAGTTTTTATCCCTCCTTTTCGGGGGTCGCCCAATCATACAACTACTACCCGATTTCCTACATCAAACCCGAAGAAGGCATAGCTGTTTTGGCTCTTGGACTTGGAACATACGTGGTTGATGGAGACAGAGCTTTCAGGTTTTGTCCAAATCATCCGAAAATTGATTTCTACACACCTGAAGATCTGTTGAAAAATTCTCAGACCTACTTCTGGGCTCTCGACATGAATAAAAATGAAATCGACCTCTCTCAGGGAGAGGAAATCACACTCGTCAAATCGAACCTCGACAGAGCTGAAATGGACGGTCGACTGAAAGACATAGCATCGGTATGGGATTGGCAGAATAACAGGTTTTCCAGCCACCTGGGTACAGAGGGTCCAAGGGTGATCAATTTCGCAAACATAATAAAGTACGGATCCTTTCCACTCGCTGATATACTCCAAAAACTTCTGAATGTATTCAATACGGCGCTGGGGACCCCCGTGGAAATCGAATTCGCAGTAGAACTCGGAAAAAGACCCGTGTTTTACATTCTCCAGCTAAAGCCTTTCATAAGAAGCTCCGGCGAGGGAGACATTAATTTTTCAGAAATCGAAGGGAAGGAAATTTTCATTTTGACCAATCAGTCTCTCGGCAACGGCAAGGTAGAGGGAATAAGGGACATGATCTGCGTGATTCCCGAAAGGTTCGATAAAATGTCAACTCCGAAAATCGCCGAAGAAATCGAATGTTTCAACCAGAAACTGAAAACATCCAAAAAACATTACCTGCTCGTAGGTCCCGGCAGATGGGGAACGAGCGACAGACTGCTCGGCATACCGGTCAAGTGGAATCAGATATCCGCCGCCAAAACGATAGTAGAATACGGTATGGAGGGTTTTCAGATAGACCCTTCTCTCGGGTCGCATTTTTTCCACAACATCACCAGCCTGAACATAGGTTACCTGACTATCCCTTTTAGAAGTGAAAAAGACTTCATAGACTGGCAATTTCTCGAAAAAGGCAGGAAAGTTGAAGAAAAAAACTACACAGCTCACATTGAATTCGAAGACCATTTAAAAGTGCTGATGGACGGAAGGCAAGGCAGGGCCTCGGTTTACTTCGACTGAAGAGTTCGTCCTACCGGGTTTTGACAAGAGAAAAATTTTCAACGATTCTTTTACTTATGAAACCTTTTATTTTCCAAAAAGAAAAGGTCTTCCTCTGAAAAAGAGAGTTTTCATGCCATACCCCTTTTTCATCCAGGCATCCCTTTTTCCCGCCTTCGAGGGACTGGAAAAGTTCGAAACTCCTTTTAAAAAACAGGAACTTTTTATTCAGGCTCAGTTTCACGCCCAAAAGCGACTCATCAAAAATAAATTTTTCCACTTTTTCTTCGTCCAAAGTAATGTTTACAATCAGAGCGGATGATCCTGGTATCTTTTTTATTTCGCTTTTTTCAAAAAACAGCCTTAATGTCTGTGAATTGCTGTGGTGGATAAAGTCCATTTTGTCGGGTATTAGAGTCTCCCTGCCGTACCTTCTTTTTTTTGCCCACACAGAATAAAGAGTTAGGGTCGAATGTTTTTCAAGTTGAAACCTGTAATAGTTTTCAACCATCCTTATTTTCGATTTTTTCGTCAGGTTGATGATGATGTTCTCAATATCGTCCCAAATTTCTTTCCCGATTAAGTATGAACCTATTACCGAGACAAGGGATTCTATTGAAAGAAGGTCTTCGGGCTTGAAAAGAGCGAAGAACAGTACTATCAACAAGCCGAGAATAAGGCCGAAAAAGTTGCCGAACCTCTCTGTTATCTCTCCATACGCCGATCTCTGCTTTGCGAGTATGTCGTTGACGTATTCTTCATAGGGAGAAAAAACAAAATCCTTTGAAGAAATTTCTCTCGAGAAAGGATACAGGACGAGGTGGCATTCGACCGAGCTGAGTTTTTTCATGTCTTCTATTTTGTCTATCAAGATTTCGTAGTCCCCTTTTTTCAGGGAGACCACACTCACCGAATTCTCGAATTTTCTTATCCCTTCTTTCACTGCAGAGAAATTTTACCAGATATGCAAAAAAAAACCGGGGTTTTTATCCCCCGGTCAAGCAGCAGGTGGGAGGTCATTTTTTCTTTCTTGAGAGTATCTTTGCTACCGTGAAATATAAAATCATGCTGAACCCGCTCATGCCGAGCATCATTGCAGTGACAGCCGTCCCTCTGGTCTCGGCAGGAAACAAAAACCCCAGCAGCAAAGCCGCGGCGAGAGATATGAGAATCATCGCCCACATCAAAACCACGTTCTGAGGACCATTTTTCGACAAATTGTTGAGGTCGAAGTTGCTTTCTCCTTTTTCTATGAGCCTCTTTTTTATCTGATAATCCGTACCGAGTTTCACTATGCCGTAAACAGTCAGGAAAAATGCGGACATCGGTAAAAAATCTTCCATTTAAGCCTCCTTTTAACCAAATAGACAGACAAAATCGCCTAAATGTTGCAAAATTTTACGCCAAGTTCTCATGACTCCCAAAAAAATAATTGCAACAATTCTGATTTTTTTTTGTCTGATATAATCAAAGCATGGGAGAAACAAATGAAAAGGAAATTGTCCGGAAAATAATATCCGGAGACCAGGATGCTCTCGCTTCTTTCATAGACTCCTACAAAAAACTCGTTTTTCACGTAGCGGGAAAACTCATAGACGATCGGGACGACCTCGAAGACGCCTGCCAGGACATATTCATAAAGATACACGGCGGTCTCGGCAGTTTCGACCACAAGTGCAAACTCTCTACATGGATAGCAAAAATTTCTTATAACCATGCCTGCAACTTCATAAAAAAAAGAAAAAAGACGACAAATTTCAGCGTTCTATCCCAAAAATCTTCCGGCAATGAAGACTTTCTTTTAGACATTGAAAACGACAAACCTTTCATGAAAAATGACCTCGGAGATTCTCAGATACTCGAAAGGTGTCTGGATAAACTCGACCCTGTCAAAAGAGAGATGGTCTACCTCTACCATTTGGAGAATTTTTCATACGAAGAAATATCTTCTTGTCTTTCCATGCCCATGGGAACAGTTAAAAACCACCTCTTTAGGGCTCGAAAAATATTGAAAAATATGTTATTGAAATACAAGGAGAAGGTAAATGAAGCATCTTGACGAGATTTCAATCCAAACATTTTTGGAAAATGGCGGAAAAGATCTGCCTATAAAAGAACATCTCGACCAATGCGAAGAATGCAGAAGGTTAGTGAAAGAATACGAACTTCTCTTTCAGAGTCTACTCCTGACGGACAAAAAGGATAAACTCCCTCTTGAGTTCACCCAAAAATGCATCTTGGCAATTGAATCCAAAAAAGCGTTTTCAAGAAGAATCAGAATTTTCTTCTATTCTTTGTCCGCTTTACTGGTTTTGGCTTTATCGTCTCTATACGCACTTTTATTTTTAAACTACACAACTTTTTTCAAACCTTTTTGCCAATTTTTCTCCAGATTTCCACAAAATTTCTCTTTTGTCGGCAACATCCGTTCGGGCAGTTTTTCTTCAATTGTTTTTCTTATACTCCTGACTGTTTTATTCTCTGATATTTTCCTCAGAGGTCGAATCTGGAAACTACGGTAGAATTTCAAGAAACCAGCTCTTCGTATTTTTCAAGATAGCTTAGCTGTTTGAACTCTTTCGAATCCCCTTCAATGACCTTTTTATAATAAGCCGCCGCTCTTGATTTGGCAGTTTGATCTCCTTTGACCTTCCAGATTGCGTAGTGAATCTCGGCTGTCAGATCATCATCGCGATATTTACCGATCATTTCATAAAGATATGCCGCCGCCTTTTCCTTTTCTTCCGTCTCTGAAAGGTACAGAGCGTGGTTCAGCTCGTGTTTGAACATCATAAAATCGTTTTTAATCTTTTTCGACAACTCATATAGTTCGTTGTTGATTTCCACCGCTTCGTCGAATTTTTTTGTCAAAATTTTCAGGTAGAATTTTATATCGAGGGTCTGACCCAGAATATGATCCTTTCCGGACAGCTTTGCCATGCCGGCGGCTTTTTCTATGTATTCAAGAGCTTGTTCATACATGCCTTTTCTCCTCTTGATGTCGCATAAATTTATCAAACAAAATATCTGCATTACTATATCGCCTATTTCAACGGCCATTTCATAAGCCTTCTCGAGCATACCAAGTGCTTCGTCCAGTTTTTTTCTGCTCATCAATATTAGCGCAATGTTGTTAAGCGTTATAAGAAGCCCTTGCCTTTCCTGCAACTTTTCGTGAATCTTCAGTGCTTTGTGGTAATAAAAAAGCGCTTTGTCTAAATCCAGTTTTATTTCCATGTAGGATAAACCGAGATTTCCGTAGAGTATACCCTTCGCAGATTCGCTGCCTATCTTTTCGGCTAGCTCGACAGCCTTTTCCAGATAATCAAAAACCTTTTCAAAACCCAACTGCCTCCCGAAAAATACTGCGTTTCTGCTGTAGCTCTTCGCAAGCAAATTCAAATTTTCATTTGTTTGAGAGATTTCGCACAACTTACGCGCCTCTTCGAGTGCTTTTTTCGCCCAGGGGTATCCCTCCTCTTCTAAATTCAGATAATGGTGGTACATGGCTATACTTTCAAGGGTCTCTATGAGGGTGACAGGGTTTTCAGTGTATCGAATAATTTTTTTTAAAATCTCATGCGTTTTTTTTATTTCCCCGATGTCTCCAGTCTCCAGATATACATCGAATATGATGTTTATCAGCGCGCAATACTGCTCGCTGAAGGGTTTCACATGTTCAAGGGTTTTTTTGGCCAGTTCAAGTGATTTTTTGTATTCCGGTATCTTTGAAAGCAGTCTAATCCATTTTATTCTGTTTTCCGTTTTTTCAACACCCGACAAATAACCGTCCAGCGTCCGGGCGTAATGGAGTGAATCCTCTTTCAAACCCATTTTTCTGGCGTAATCAAAGGCTGTTTTACCAGTCTTGACGATTTTTTCCGAGTTTTCGGCTTTTTCCCAATGGGATAATAGTTCTCTGTAATGGCAGGTCAAATCCTTGGAATATATCCGCTCTATTATCTGAGCCGCGAAAGAGTGCAGTTTTCTCAGTTTTCCTTTGAGCATCATGTGGTAAACAGAATCTCTTATGAGGACGTGTTTGAACATGTATCTGATTTTTTCAAGTTTTATCCATATAAGCTCGTTTTCCCCTGATCTGAGATCTTTGTTTATCCTCTTTTTGCCGAGCATTTCTGTCAAAACTTCGACTGCGAATTCTTTTCCGAGCACCGAAGCGTTTCTGACCGTCTCTTTGAAGTCTTCGGCGAGCCTGTCGAACCTCGCCGTTATCACCGAATTTATATCCGCGGGTATTTCCTCTGTCTGTCCGATGACGTTCATATTTTCATCCAGCAACTTATTTTCCAGAAAATACAGGCAGAACTGCTCCAGGAAGAAAGGGTTACCTCCAGTTTTTGCGTGGAAGTATTCAACGGTTTCTACGGGTATGCTTTTCCTCTGGAGCTTTATCTTCAGCATTCTCTCAGTGAGATCGAGCTTGAAATTTTCAAGCTTCAACCTCCTGATGTCACAAAACTGTATTTCTGTCTCAAAAGGTTTTCCGTCGTCTTTCAACCTGCTAGTAAAAAAGAAGACAAACGGATAATTTTCCACGTTTCTCGACAAGATTTTTATCAATTCGACAGAATCCTTGTCCGCGCAGTGAAAGTCGTCGACGACGAGAACTATCGGTTTTATTAGGGAAAGCGCTTTGATAAAAGCTTTGAAGGCGTATGAAAAATTTTCGATTATCTGTTCCGGTTTTAAACCGGAAAATTCGAGGCTCTCATTTTCAGTCGCAATGTAATGGATTAAATACGCTTTTCCCAGTAACAGCTCTTTTTTCAACGTTCTGTCCTTCAATTTAAGGAACAGTTCCTGTATGACCTTTTCCAGATCCCCGATATTTTTGGAAACATAATTCCTTAGAAATTCGACGAAGGGAAAAAGGCTTTCGCGTTCAGCGGATTCAAAAGGCAGATTTACCGTTACAAAATTGTTTTCCACATGCTTTTCGCATAAAACATCCGACAGAAGTTGACTTTTCCCCGTTCCAGGCTCTCCGTCAATAAAAACCGCCCCGCCATTCATCTTGTACGTCAAAACTTTCTCAAGCGCGTCCAGCAGTATTTTCTTTTCATTTTCTCTGCCTATCGTGTCGAATGCCCTCGTTCGGTCATCCCGCTTATCTTTTAAACTTTGGGCGAGAAAAATTTCCACCTTATCTTTTATTCCCTTTAAACTCTGTTTTCCCAGGGATTTGACGATCAACCTTCCCCTGAGCGTCGACAAAAAGTCTTTGTCGACAAGAATCTGTCCTTTTTCCGCTTTTTGGGCGAGTCTCGCCGAAAGGTTTACGCATCTGCCCATGACGGTGTACTCGCAGGCTAAGTATGAACCGATCAACCCGGCGTAAACTGTTCCTCTTGCAATGCCTGTAGCCGAAGCGTCACTGTCCTTTGTATTAATGTCTTTGGAGTATCTGAATGCCATCTCCGCCGGCTTTTCTACAGCGGTGGGAGCACCAAAAACCGCCATGACGACAGAACCTTTGTCCCCTACAACGGCTTTGTTGAGAAAACCGCCGTATTTAACGGCAATTTTCTCCGCATAAGCGACTTTTCGGGAAAAATTTTCCACCCCCTCGAAGGAAGTGAAGCAGACCGAGACTTCCCTGAATTCTCCCATTTCTCTTTTTTCCAAAATGTTTGAAGGGATAAAAACTTTCTGAGTTTTGAAATAATCCCTTTCCCAGGGCTTTATTAAGGGCTTTGCTCTTGATTCTGCCGAGAAAGCTTTTTTTGAAAGATGCCTGAAGGTAAAATTTCCTCTATCAGGTAAATCGGTTTTTACATCAGGGGAGACTTTGATTTCGTATCCCATGCACCTTTTCAAAAGGTCCGCGGTCTCGTAAAAAGGTTTTCCCGAAAAATAATAGGTATGTCTTTTTCCGCATTTGACTATATTAAGCTCGGCTATACCCATGGACAGAGCTGTTTTGGGTGAAAAGACGAATTTGCCGAATTTCGTTTTGACCGGGTTTATACGATTGAACTCTTCTGTTATTTCATACGCGGCTGAAAGAGCTCTCGATGAACACCTTTTTAGACCTCTTTTAGCCTCGAAAATAGCGTAAAATGCGTCCCCGGCGAAGACGATTACTTGTCCATGGCGTCTTTCCACTATATCAATGGCGGGTGTGAAAACCGCGTTGATGATTTGGGAGAGAATTTCAGCTCCTTCTCTGCCGTTTCCCGTTAGTTCCTCTGTTACACGAGTGAACCCTGTGATGTCGAGGAAAATAATCGTTCCTTTAATGCTTTCATGGAACTTTTTTTCCTTGAAAAACTTCACTACTTTTTGAGGGAGATAACGCCTATTTGTCACTCTCATCAGGTGTTCCTTTTTCGGTTATTATGAATTTTACCAAAACAGTTCTCACAGCGCATCTCTGATAAAACACCTTTTCAAAAAGAGCTTTTTATTATATTTTTCGAGCTAAAAGGAAACTGGCATGAAACTATATTTTTTAACCGTAGTTCTTCTTGTCTGCAGCAACGTCTTCATGACGTTCGCGTGGTACGCTCATCTTAAAAACCTTTCGGACAGACCCTGGATAATCGCTTCGCTGGCGAGCTGGGGAATTGCTTTTTTCGAATACATGATCCAAGTCCCCGCCAACAGAATCGGACATCATGCGATGAACATAGGACAGCTAAAAATTCTCCAGGAAGTCATAACACTTTTTGTCTTTCTGCCGTTCGCGGTTTTCTACATGAAGGAGAAACCCGGTTTGGACTATCTCTGGGCTGGAATCTGTCTTCTCGGCGCGGTTTTTTTTCTTTTCAGGAAGACGATTTTCGGTTA
>JAFGON010000009.1 GCA_016926475.1 candidate division WOR-3 bacterium
GAAGGAATCCCTGTATAGAAGTAACCCAGAAACAATCCTTCATCTTTATCAAAAACATCCACCCTGTGCCCCCTCTCTTCTCCACCCTGCGCCCAGAGAACAAAGATTTTTCCTCTTCGAATACGCATATCCCAAACGATAGAATTAAAATTATGATCTTCGCTGAAAATAACTTCATAGGGAGTGTTGCCTTTAACCGAAAACATTAGATTCCCGCTTGGATCGTACTTATAAATTCGATAATCAGCTATGCTCGTGTAATATAAATTGCTTTCTTCGTCTAGTTCCATAGCGCATGACCTGTAAGCGTTTGCTTTCCATAGATCCATTTCTTTTATATCTTTATCAATGACACCAAATTCACCAAGGACTTCACCCCTGGAATTCAACAATAAAATAACGTTTTCGCTTTCTTTTGCAATTGACAGAGCTTGATTTACATAAATATGTGAAGTGTCCAGCGCAGCAACATCGAAGATGACACCTCCTGGAATAATAAATGTTCGAAAGTACTCCATTTCAGAATTAAAGATTACAATCTTGTTCATTTGATCTATGAAGTAAAAGAATCCTGCAGTATCTCTGTCTAATCTTGGTCTCAAAAAAGAAAATTCTCCCGGCGCTTCGCCTTTTCCGCCGAATTCGGATATCAATCCGCCACTGTCATTAAACAAAAAGATTCTTGATGCCATGTGATCCAATACTAAATATCTGCCTTTATTGTCGATTTCAAAACCTGTTGGCGTAAAAAAAGGATTCTCGTTTCCGTCAATTTCAAGTATTTTTTCAAATTTGTATATCTCTTTTTCTTTTTGCTTCGCACAACTCATTAGGGTTAGCACAACTAAAAGAGATACAAGCTTTGATTTTCTCATAGAGCATCTCATTAAGTTGAATTATAGTAAAATTTTGGAACCATTTCATTTTCTATTGATAAATTTTCTGTTTGCCCCAACAAATGAATTCACAATTGAAAGGTATGATGTATTATCATACCGAAAACAATTATGAAAAAAATTAAAATTTCTATCACTTTTGACGAAAAATTCCTCAAAAACATAGATTAACTTGTAAGAAAAAAGGCTTTTAAAAACAGAATCCAGGCTATACAAAAATCATTGGAAGAAAAGTTGATAAAAATACAGAAAACAAATTTAGCCAAAGAATTATTAAAACTCCATCCATCATAAAAAAAAATTGAAACCGTAATAGCCCTATCAGCAACAAGCCGGTCTCAAACAGCGATTTTCCCTTTAAGGTTGTAAATCGAAAATACAAAATTTCCTAAAAAATTATGGCTAAAAATCAGTCAGATCAGAACCCTTTCGGCATAAGGATTGTGGCAAAATCGATAGACCAGCACCTGAAATAATTGAGAAAGCAATTGAAGGATTAACCGAGGTAATAAACATATAATTTTTTTTAAGAAATATTCAGCTACATTAAGTATAAACTATATATGACAGTGACACTTATAGGTAAGTTTTAAACCCATAGGTAAATACACACGATGTACGAAAACACTTTAATCAGGAAAATAAACTTAAAGCATAATTACAGAATTACTTAGACAATCCAAAACCAGAAAAAACGATTTGAAAATCTTTTTGGGCGGACATTTACATTTGAAGAATAGTTTCGAGTTTTTCCTGGTCTATGATTTTTCTGACTTGTAGAAAAAAATCCGGGGACTTATAAATAGGTTGTAGAGAAAAAAGCTTTCCACTCGTCTCTTCGAACCATCTGTCCAGATCAACAGTTTTGTTCGAGCATTTATCTCTTAATTCACCAAAAGTCCCTTCTCTGCTTTGCTGAATCGAATCCGCGCTGCTCGGTTTAAAGAGTATATGTGCTTTCAATTCGCACCTGCAAAGATTTTTGGGGTCTACAAGCCCGCAGTTATTTTTCATAAATGAATAGATTTTTTTTCTCGCGCGGGACAGCATTTTTCTGAAATTCTCCGGTGAGATACCTACGATTTCAGCCCCTTCAAAGCCGTCAAATCCCAAGATTTCTCCGAGGATAAAAACAAACCTGTGCTTTCTGTCCAGGCATAAAATCATACCCATAAGGCAGTGATTTCTCGTCTCTTCGTAGAGAATTTTTGCTTCGGTCTCGCTGGCTTTGAGTGTAGCATCCTTCGAATTTTGAATAATTTCAGAATATTGGCCGAATGAAACCAGTTGCTTTTCCGAACGTGTCTTTTGAGCGTCAAGAAGATAATTCATCATTATTCTGAAAAGCCAGGTTTTGAAGGAGCTCTTTTTTCTGAATCCTTTGAGGTTTGTTATAACTTTAATGAGAATTTCCTGCGTAGCATCTCTGGCATCCTCAAAATTTCCCAGCATTCTCAGAGAGACGTTGAACACATAGGATTGGTACTTCTGGATAAGCTTCTCAAGCGACAAAACTTTTCCTTCCAGCACCTGGTCTATAAGGACAAAATCATCTTCATTCTCCAAAATAGTTTTATTTTGCATAGACCCTTTCACCATAGAACTGAAACCTTTCTAGATTGTATCATTTCTCCCGCTTGCATTACAAAAAAGTATATCCCATGGGGAAAATTTTCAAATCTGAATTCCAAGGAACGCTCTCCAGTAATCATCTCATTTTCCAAAAGAATCTCTCTGAGAGATCCGTTTGATTCGTAAATTTTCAAGTCTACAACTTTGGGTGATTCCATCTGGAAAAATACCCTAAACCCTTCGCCAATTCGAAAGATACTGAACATATTTTTGCCATATCCGATAACTCCACCCGCGTTATCTTCAACACCTACATAACTTGTAATATCAGGAAAATCTATCCTCTCCGGCCCTCCGTACGCGCCCATATCGGTTCTCAATAAACCCATTGACGGATAAAGCGCGTACCCCGGATTTAACGAATCTTCAGGATCAGACGGTGAAGTTGGATCCCCGGAGTCTACGCAAGGAGAAGACACGCTCAAATGTTTATTCGTATCAGCAAAACAAGGATCTGACCCGATGTTACCCGTACCTGCGTATCCGTTTTCTACACAGCAGTAATCCACTGCAACCCTTCCTCCGGCAGTGAGATATATGTTGGGATTTCCTCCGCTGTATGACATATTTCCCCAAACCACACAGTTTTTCAAAACAGCTACGCTTCCGTATACCCTTACACCCCCTCCTCTCTGGATAGAAACGTTGTTCACTATCGTGTTGTTTTCTATTAAAGCCGTGTCATCGACAGCCCCCCAGACCCAGATACCTGATCCTCCGTAGTCATCACCTCCTTCGTTTAGCATTATCAAGTTGTTTCTTATGACGCTATGCGAATAAAATTCAGATACGCCCGCTCCGTACCTGCCATAGTTGAGCATTATGACATTTGATGTTATTCTCGGGCTCGCATCGGCAATTCTGATACCTCCGCCTCCTGCGCTGTGAAGACCTGATGAGACCTGCACGTTGTTGTTCACTATTAAATTGGCTTTTATAACGGGGGAGGCCGAATCTATAAATATTCCCCCTCCTTCCCTGAACAAAATTCCGCCGCTGTGGACATCCGGCCAGACAGTCCCCGTGCCTCCGGTCAAAGTGAAACCGCATAGAACTGAATTTGTGTCCTCATGGTCGATGAATCTAACGCAAGACGCCGTGTCAGGATGATAAGGATTGCTCCCGTCAATTATTGTGCTGGAGATATAAGAATTGTCTCCTGTTGTCAAGAAGTTGCTTGCCACAGTTATTTTTTTCCCGAAAAACCTGATATTTTCATAATACCTGTTCGGCTCAACTAATACCGTGTCAAAATCCAGCGCGGAATTTATTGCCTGCTGTATGCTCGTGTAGTCATTCGGCACGTTTATTATCGTGCCCAATATCAGGGATGGAACAAAAAACAACGACAAGAATATCATTTTCAATTTTCCTCCTTTTTTTTCCACTATTAAATTAGACGTATTTTTTGAAGATGTGTGACAAATTTTAGAAAAAAATATCTTTATCCAAAATATTCAATATAATTAGGACTACTTAAAAATGCTGAAATTCATACACGGAAAATTCATCAAGGCGATAGCGATATACGCAGGAAGCCTGAAACTGTTTTCGAGAAACGCCAAGCTTTTCTTGGCTGGCTCTTTTTTCGTCGGTATGGGTTTTTCGGGGTTTACGCTTCTTTTTAACCTCTATTTGAAATCTATAGACATAGACGAAACGGGAATCGGGCACATAATCACCGCGACCACCATGGGTACGCTTTTAATGGCAATTCCTGCCTCGATTCTGATAAGAAAAATATCGATAAAGAAAATTCTTCTTCTTTCTACACCTTTGACTATTTTCACGTACTTCATACAGATCGTCGGGTTCAACTACAACATGATAATCACCGGCGGAATACTATCGGGTATTTTCACAGTTTTTTTTCAAATAGCCGCCGCACCTTTTTTCATGAGAAATTCCACGCCAAAAGAAAGACCTTACCTTTTCAGTATGAACTTCGCCGCTCAACTCATAGCCGGGGTTCTCGGAAGCGTCATAGGGGGTTTTCTGCCAGGAATTATAGCGAGACTCGGACTTGTTCCGCACGTAACATACCGTTACACGCTTTTTATATTCGGTGGTCTTGTTCTAATCGCTTTACTGCCGTATCTTCTGATCAGGGAATGTTCTGAAAAGGAAATTAAAAACGACAAGTTCAAGTTCAAAACAGAGAAAAAAGTTGTTGTCCGATTGTTCCTTCCGAACCTGGTGACCGGTTTAGGCGCGGGGTTGAGTATCCCGTTCATAAATCTATACTTCGATGAGTTGTTTTCCGCCTCGACAAAAATGATTGGCATCGTATTCGCCGGCTCCCAGTTTTTGATGATATCTGGTATTCTTTTATCTCCACTGCTCGCTGAAAAACTCGGTAAGATAAAAACCGTAGTCTATTCACAGTTTCTGTCTATCCCTTTTCTTTTAATCATGGGGATGACAACTAATTTTTACTTCGCGGTCCTCGCTTTTCTAGTCCGAGCGGCACTCATGAACATGGCTCAGCCCCTTTTCACCAACTACGCTATGGAACAGGTACACAAGGATGAACAGCCCCTGACCAATGCTTTGCTGGTAATTGCCTGGACGGCAGGCAGGGGCGTCAGTGCGAGTATAGGCGGATTTCTAATCGAGAGGTTTTCATACACCCTGCCCTTTTTTACAACAAGCGCATTGTATCTGGTTTCAAGCCTTTTGATACTTGGGTTTTTCGGACTGACACGCAAATCTGACAGAGAAGTTGATGTTCAAGGGCCAATATAAGAATTAGGATTTTTTAAATAGAATATACACCAAAAATTTTATTAACTGCAAAAACCCTTTAATTAACGTCATAAAATACTTTACAAGGCATTGTAAAAATGTTATGAAACAGTAACTCCGAGTCTTTGGAGCTAAAACTGCGGGGGTCATGCCCAGAGAACAGCAGGGTTGGACCGTAAACAGTCCAGCCTTCCACCTTAACCCTCTCATATTGCCCTTTCTTTCAACCTGCCTTAAAATAGCTTAATGTAATATTTTTAACTGGGAGGCAACTGTGGAAAACAACTCCAATCAGGAAAGATTCGAAGTAAAAGCCGACGAACTCGTAAAAAAAATCAATGAAATTCTGAAAGAAGGCAACGCAAAAAAAATCATAATTCAAAACGAAAAAGGGGAAACTGTCGCAGAGTTTCCCCTTACGGTAGGCGTCGTCGGCATTTTCCTTTCTCCAATGCTCGCGGCCGCGGGCGCAATAGCGGCTCTGGCTACAAAATGCACTATTATTGTCGAAAAAAGACAATCCCAAAAAAAGGAATAATAAATGTACAAAATTCTTTTGCCAATTTTGTTTACCGCTCTGTTTTCATGCTCCGGTCAAGTCCCTGAATCAGTTGAAAATGCCGAGTTTACACAGGTTTTAGATCGGTATTTCGCCTTTATCGATGTCGGAGATTACGAAGGGGCTGTAGAGATGCTCACCCCATTGACGATCGAAAAGCTCTCAGACAACATTGAAGAACACCTCCATTCTATAAAACAAATCGTGGACGACGATTCGTTGCTCAAAAATAAAATGATCGAAGTTTACGGAATTTCTCTGGAAGAAGTATTATCAAAGAACGACACACAATTGATAGCGCTCTATTTCCAGAAAATCCCCAAATATTTCGAACTTGACAGAAATTTTGTAATTGAGGCAGAACAAAAGATTGACTCTCTTAAAGCTTTTGTCACTGTCCGTTATCAAAACAATGCGACCGATACGATCTTTTTCGAAAAACACGGAAATGAATGGAAAATAGACCTGTCTTTTCTAGTTCAAACAGCCAATTATAGGGTTCAAGTCCTAGAAAACGCCCATTCAGTGCAACTCGCTGCAGAAGAGTTTTTATTTTTTGCCGACAGTAGAGGATATCCCCTGACAATCGAAGAGATGAAC